>CBFGJU010000055.1:0-12651 GCA_965649155.1 Caldifarciminota bacterium
CTCTCCTTAGGGGGAATATTATCATGGTCGGGGCCGGGAGGGTTCAAGAAAGGAGCTCTTTGACCAGACGATCTATCTCTGCTATCTCCTTTGACAGATGTTCCCTTATGGCGGCCCTGCGCCGTCCAGCCGCGTTGGCCGAGGAGCCGGGATATTTCTCAAGGAGCTTTGGGATTAGCCTCTTAACCTTGCCAGCGCATTTCTTTCCGAGCTCAGAGAGCCTTTTGTGGGTTTTGTCTTTGGGGTCAAATTTCGGTATTGGGAGCTCAAGGGGCTTGGAGCAGAAATGCCTGGGACCCCAGAGACCTCTGGCTTGAAACGGCTTTACTGCTTCATTTATGACATTTGAGTTCAATACAGCCGCGAGATAATCGGCTTCACTCCTGGATGAGGTTTCACAGAAATAGGTGTTTGAATCAGCTACAATCAGGAACGGGCCTGATCCCGGAACGAGCTCATGTTTCCCTGTCCCGTCAACAACACAGGCCGCGAGATTTGTTCCGGAGGTTCCGTAGAAGACACGCCATTTTGCATTTGGGTTCTGCTGGGTTACCTTGTTTCGGTAGTTTATCCACTGATAGAGAGAAACATTACCCTCCCTGCATCTCTCGGTTCTATTCGTGGCCCATATCTCCTCGCATCTGGCGAACCATCTTCCGGCACCCGGAAATCCCTTGAGTTTCATCTCGTTCGCGCTCATGGGAATGAATTTGCCTTCCTTGACCAGAAAAGGCAGGGCGACCAATCTCAATTTTGTGAATCCAAACGGGAGCATATCCGTGGAAAACAGGGTAGCGTAGAGAAATTGCTTTTCAACCGCGCCTTCGTTCTTGTGAGAGCTCCACGGAGGCTTGGCGAGCCTGACCATCTCCGGATCAGTTTTGAGATATGGGCTTTCCGGGTTCATGCCAAAGCTCCGGTGGGGTGCTGGAACAACAAAAAGGAGCGTTCTGGGGACCAGGGTCGCGCCCTCCCTGAAAAGAGGCTTGTAATGGCTTGTGCCCCCGGGTTTCTTTGAGCCCTCGGAACCCCAGACAGAGCGTTTTCCCATGAAAACGGGACGGAAGATAATATCCTGAATGGTTAAGGTTTCCCTTGCTCGCGCCAGGGGTTCGTTCCTGCCCATGAGCTTTCCGGCGATCACCTTGCCCGGTATTTCCTTGGATATTTTCAGGCCTTTTCTTCCCATGAGAACCGAGGCAGATGTATTGAAGAGGGGGGACACATCCTCAAGATCCCAGAGCGCCGTATATTTGACATAAACATCCCTGAACACGCCGGACCGGAAGACCAGATACTGATCCCCAGTGAAAACGCTCTTTGGCATCACAAAAGCGATTTTCCCCCGGTTTTTCAGGTAAAGATCCGCGGAACGGGCGAAGAAAAGCGCGGCCATCTCCATGTGGGTTACAAGATGCGCGCCCCTGGCCAGGAAATAAGTTTCCTGGATCAGATTCTTTACCCTGGCCTGATAATCCGGATTTCTCAGGTATCGGAAGCTGATCCACGGGGGATTTCCGATCACCAGATCAAAGGGGTTTTTCCGGAGATACGCTGGGCGATATATGTTCTTTAGTATGAAAGCCCAGATAGAGTTTTTGCCTTGCCTTATGAGTCCGGCAATGGTTCTGGCGGTCTCATAGAGCGCATCCAGCTCGCCTTGTTTGAGTTGGAACGAACGATTGGAAAAATACTCAGCGAGATCAGAGGGTTTGAATTTTCTATCCTGGTGAACAGAGGCGAACTCGCCGAGGATGTCTATGGCCACATCCAACCGCTCTGGATTATCAACGAGCGTCTCTGGAACAAGGAGTCCTTGCGTGCCTTCCACTTTGGGAGCCTCGTCTATTCGGTAGCATGGAGCGCCATTGCCCAGGTGTATGTCCCGCTTTGGCCTGTCAAAGAAAAGGGAGTTGGCCAGATAAACGGGAACATAGACCTCGCCTGTTCTGAATTCAAGGAGATCGCCGAGAGCTAATAGATAATTAGCCCTGGAGACTATAACGGCCAGAGGATGGACATCCATGCCCATTACAGAATTGCATATGTGATCAAGCAGAGCTGAGGGATGAAGTTTGTTTATCTCTCGCACTCTTTTTATGGCCGCCATCAAGAAGGTCCCCGAACCGCAGGCCGGATCAAGCACGCGACAAGTAGGATCTTTAAGAGTGTTCTCAACGATCATCTCCGCGAGCCAGTCCGGTGTGTAGTATTCACCAAGATCATGCCGCTCCGCGGGGTCAACCAGATTCTGGTAGATGCCCTTGAGGACATCCTCCTTGACTCCGGAAATGTCATAGGTCATCAATTTTTCAAGTATCACATAGGCCGCTTCAATCACGAGATCAGCCGGCGCGCGAGCCGGCCATGTGAAGAAGTCCTCCTCCATGAAATTTTTTATCCCCAGGTCTGCGAACGCTGAGCCGTTTATTATTGCTATTATCTGCTGTCGTGAGGGCAATGCGCCCCCCGAATGCCGAGAGAACAGCATCAGTCTTGTCAACAAAGCCACATAGGTGTGTTTGATAAACAGCTCCTGGGTGCCAACAGAAACACCATAAACATAAGCCAGATAGCGATTCCATTCCTCGTAAAGCGTTTCAATAAAGTGGGTTTGTTTGAGGGCAGACGCCAGAAGGCTTGCCGCCTTTTTTTGAACCGGAGAATCAAGGCCGAAATCCCTGATAAAATCGTCCGATACAAGGGGTTTTGACTTTTCTGGAAGGGTAATTACATAGCGATCCAGCCACATCCAGGCCTCAGATGGGTCAGATTCCCCAAGGTTCATCTCGTCAAGCCGGTCCAGGAAGATGTCCTCGGGCCGGACTCCCTCGTCCGGCAATCTGGGGGTTCTGGGTTGATAAACGGTAAGTATCAAGCCGTCTGAGGCCATCAACACAAAGGGCACTCGGTTTCCCCTGGTGTTCCAGAGGGCCGCGGTGTATTTCCTGAGCTGGCCCTCTGCAGAGGCCCTGGAACGGGTCAGGTCCTTCTTGAACTCAATTATCAGGTTGCCCAATCTGGCATCCATCCGGCCACGGACCGCAATTGTGCTATCAGAAACATATTCCTCAAGCTCAGGATAAATCTCTCTGGTTTCCCCGATCGTTGCTTCCCCGAAGGCGTTCCGCAGAAAAATCAGAAACTGGTGGGCTATACTTTGTTCGGTAGTGTGTCTCTTGAGGTTTTCTACATAAGCCTTAAGAAGAGCCTCAAACTCCTTCACGAACAAATTATAATCCGAACCCCCTGGCCGGTGAAATCAAAAATTCAGCGACCATTTCCGGCAGACCCGGATCCGTCACTCACAGAGGCCTCATCTCCTCCGGCAGGCCCTTGCCCCAGGAGTTGTGGTGCACTTTGTTGGTTTCAAACTGGGTTCTCGGTTCCTTTTCCTCCGCGGGATAACCGACCGATATTAGACAGAGAATCCTGATACTCTCAGGGATTCCTATGATCTCCCTCACCCCGTCCTCGCACTTGTCCCTGACAGCGAGCCAGCACGCGCCGAGGCCCTCTTCCACGCATTGATTGAGGATGTTCTCGGTCATGGCCGAGCAATCCTCTATCCAGCGCTTTCCGACCCCAGGGTCTCCGCAGACAACGAAAACCAGAGGGGACGATCTTGCCGGATTAAGGCTCTCATGCAGTTCTCCGAGCCTCCTGCGCTTCTCCGGGTCATCAATCACGATCAGATGCCAGGGCTTATAATTAACCGCTGATGGCGCGGCGAACGCCGCGGCAATCAGTTTTTTTATGGTATCGGCTGGCACCGGGTCTGGCCTGTATTTCCTTATGCTCCTCCGGGCGAGGTGCGCGTCAAGAACTTTCATGATAAGGCGTTCATTCCAGGCATGCTTCCATTCCCAGGCTACCCATGTTGAGGATTATCCCGATGTAGAAGCCGGAGAAATCCAGGGTCCCATCCCTGAAACCATCGGGCATCTCCCAGTATTCGTCCCAATTAAAGAAGTAATACTGCTCGTCACCTGTCTCGTGAAATCCGAGCCGGGCGTTGTCCCACTCGGTCACGGACCCGTTGTCGTCCTTCAGGTATCTTCCCATTAGGCCTCCTATCCGCGCGTGCCTGTATTGCAGAGACAGGACAACCGGCCAGTCAGGAAGGCTAAGCTCCGCGCCTGCGTTCCACCCCCAGCCAAAGCCGGAGAATCTGGCATTCACCGTATACTCATAGCCGTTGTCCCGGAAGGAGTGATAATTGAAATCCATCCCTGGCCAATAAAGGCCGATCCCAGTGATGAGTACCAGAGGCGATTTCCCCATGTAGATGTTGTTGTCCCAGACAATCGTTGAGGTGCTGAAGCCTCTTTCTCTGTCAATGTGTCCGAGGCTATCATCCGTGGAGTAGTCCCAGGAAGAGCCAAAGGCCTTCACATACATCAGGGAAGTGCCGTAGCCGACAGCTTCTGCCCCCATTATCAACATTTCGCCGCCAACATGCCATCCCCATTTGACATGGGGCTGGTCAGGTGGGGTGGTGTTTCCCGGCAGATACATGCTGTCCTTGATCTCGTTCAGGTAGTCTGCTGTGCTGTTCCAGTCGTCCATGCGGAGGGTGTTTCCGCCAACCAGGGGTCTGAAGGAAAGGCAAGCCGAAGCAGATACCAGGGCTATTACTATGTTCATGTCATACCTCTCTAGTAGGTAAATTATAAAACATGGCGGCGGGGGAAGTCAACCATGAATGATTGAAAACCTATCTGGGAGGGGAATCCCCAGGCTCCGGGCACTCGCAAGGGGTCTTTCCGCACTTCGGACAGCCAGCCCCGTATTTTCCAATTGCCTCCTCCATGTCAATCCCGGCCAGGTTCGCGACGGTGAAAAGCCAGGCCGCGGCATCAGCGAACTCCCCCTTTAGCTCATTCCGGTCGCCCTTTCTCATGGCCTTCGCGAGCTCGCCCATTTCCTCAACGAGCCAGCCAAATGTTGGCCAGAGTCCCCTCCGGGCGTCCTTCTCGCCGTAGGTCTCCAGTATCTTTCTCTGAAAATCCTTTATTTCCATTTTCAGCTCCTTTGGGTTGCCGCGGCCCCGTTCGGCCTGCGCACACTGATACCTTGAAATGGCTTCATTTCCAGAGGTTTATGATCAACCAATAAGCGGGTATAGCGAATAGGAGCGCGTCCAACCTGTCCAGTATCCCGCCGTGGCCCGGCAGGAGCCGGGACGAGTCCTTGACCCCGACATCCCTTTTTACCGATGATTCAAAGAAGTCTCCGAGGTGGCCGATGAGCGCGATCGCGCCAGCTGTAAGAATTGCCTTGTGCCAGGGCCAGCCAAGGAGTAGATTGGCGAGCGCACCCGCGCCGCACGCGAACGCGAGACCGCCAGCGAGCCCTTCCCAGCTCTTCTCCGGGCTTATCCGTGGGAATATCCTGTGCCTCCGGCTTCCCACGGCTTTGCCGGTGAAATAAGCGAATATGTCAAAAGCCCATATCACCAAGAAGGGGAATGCGGCCACCGCGAGGCCCTCGCTCCGGCGGAGAGAGATGGCTATTGCGCCGGGGACAGCGGTGTAGAGGTATCCGGTGACGGAGAACGAAGCGTCCTTCCAGTCTCTGCCCTCCGCGCCAGCCAGAAACGGGTGGATTCCGAGGAGCACGAACGCCGAGGCCACGATAACCAGGAGCGCGCCCGCGTCCGTGCCCTGGTAATGAGCGTATGTCATCAGGATGAGACCCGTGGCCATTCCCGTGAACCTGTATGGCCGAGCTCCCCCTGCCTGGCCAAGGCCGTAGAACTCCCACTGCGCGCCTATGATAAAGAGCATGACCGCGAGACTGAAGGCCTCGCCGCCTATCCAGAGCAGAAAGACGAACACAACGGCCAGGGCCGCGCCAACGATTACCCTGAGAATCAGGTTCAAGGGGAAATTATATTGCGGCCAAGCCGGTCGGGTAAATGTCTCTTATGGTTAGCGGAGCCTATCAAACCCACGAAACTATATTACCCCCAGGGCCAGCGCCAGAAGCGCGGCGAGCATGTCAGCCTTGGCGATAACCGAGACCGCGCCGTAGTTTCTCCTCGCCCAGAGATATATGATAAGCCCGATCCAGACCCCATCCACCAGAATGAGAACCGTCAGCAGGTAAAATATCCCCAGGTGACCCAGGATGAACGGCAAGGGTGTAGCGGCCATCATAAGGCACGCGAAGACAGTCGCAAAGGTAAGCCCTGCCCTTTCCCCCCAGGCCACCGGAATCGTTCTCCTGCCGGAGGCGCGGTCCGCGCCCATATCCTCCAGGGATTTGATGGTTTCCCTCGCCATGTGATACAGCAGGGCCAGCATGAAAGCCCAACCGGGCCCAGCCATGCCCTTGCCCGTGAAACCTCCGAACAGGAAACCCAGGGCCGCGGCAAGCGAAACCGCGAGATTGGAGATAACCGGAAACCGCTTCAGGACGCGGTTATACAGTGCTGTAAGGAACATGGCAGATAGGAAAACCAGGATGGACAGCGGCGGCAGGAACGCGGCCAGTGCCATTGCTGGAATAATCAAGAACCAGGAGAACAACCTGGCCCTTTCCGGGCTTATCCTGGCCTGGGGGATGGGCCTATCCGGGTGCGCGCCCCGGTCAGTCTCCGTGTCCAGGATGTCGTTGTCAACATTTGCCCAGGCTATGAGCAGTGCACCCGAAAGAGTTGCGACTATCGCGAGAGGCCAGCAGGTCAACCCCGCGAGCCATGCCCCGTTTAGAACAACCAAACCCGCTATCCCAGCGTTCAGGGGCCTCACGAGCCTCAGGTAAGCCACGGATAATTATGCCGCGCCGAGGCGCGCCGACGCAAGGGTTCTATTTTCCCAGCAGGGGCCTTATCAGGTCCAGAGGCAGGGGAAGGACGATCGTGGTGGCCTTCTCAGAGGATATTTCAACCAGGGTCTGGAGGAACCTGAGCTGGACTGTTATGGGGTTCTCCGCCAGGATATCCGCGGCCTCCTTGAGCTTGCCAGCGGCCTGCTCCTCTCCAAGCGCGGAGATGACCTTTGCCCTTCGCTCTCGCTCTGCCTCTGCCTGCCTGGCTATTGCCCTCTGCATCTCCTGTGGCAGGTCAACATGCTTTATCTCCACCATGGAAACCTTCACGCCCCAGGGGTCTGTCTGCTTGTCAAGGATCTCCTGGAGCCGGTGATTGAGCTTCTCCCTCTCCGCCAGCAGGTCATCCAGCTCAACCTCGCCCAGGATGCTTCTCAGTGTGGTCTGCGCGAGCTGGCTGGTCGCGTAGTAGTAGTCCTCAACCTCAAGGATGGCCTTCAGGGGTTCAACCACCCTGAAATAGACCACCGCGTTCACTTTTACCGAGACATTGTCCCTGGTTATCACATCCTGGGTAGGGACATCCATGGTGACGGTCCGAAGGGAGACCCTGACCATCTTGTCCACTATGGGCAGGAGGATGAAAAGCCCGGGCCCCTTCTCCTTCTTCAGGACACGGCCGAGCCTGAAAACAACAGCGCGCTGATATTCCGGGAGTATCCTGATCATCCACAGGAGTAGGATGAAAATGAATACCCCTAGAGCTATGTATAGAATCATTCCTTCGCTCATGAGGAAAACCTCCGTTAACAAGGGAAATTATCAGGCCAGGGCCGGGGCCTAAACAAGTCTTCGCGTTGCACGATCACTCCTGCCCCCTTTATAATTGACACCATGATAGCTTTTGCAATCGCGCAGTTCCAGGTAATTGTCCCGTCAACCACTCATGCGCCCACCATAGACGGCATTCTCAGCGCGGGGGAGTGGAGCTCGGCCGCGGTCGTGGACATATCCGACACCCTGGGTGTTGACGGCAACGCCGAAAACCCCGGAGATTGCCTGGTTTATGCCCTGCACGATGTCTTTTATCTCTATCTGGCATTTGATTCCAGGAAGGATACGATTCTTTCGGATCACTCCCAGCCATCGGTTGCTTTTGACGACGATAACTCCGGAACCTGGCCTCCTGAAGACACCTGCGAGGGCGTGAACGCGCTTGGCTCTGACAACGGCTGGTTCTGTTCCTGGTGGCTGGAGGATTTCACCTGGGGCGGGTGGTATCCCTCTGGCCTGGTTATATATTCCTTCTCATCCAGCACGGGTCATGTTGTCTGCGAGTGGGCCATTCCCTTCGTGTATCCCTTATCTGACACCGGCCCCCAGTTCATCGGCACCGATGCTGTAGCCCTCCAGGAGGACACCATAGGAGTTCACCTTTTCTACGCTGATGCCGAGATGGGCCTCGTGGGCTACTGGCCCCAGGACCTGCCATTCTGGTATGACCCTTCGGGCTACGGCGAATTCATTCTCCTGCCTGGAGGGGATGTTGCCGAGGCCGAGGGCGGAAATCTCCCCGCGCTCCTCGCGCCCTCGGTTGCCAGGGGAGCCTTTGACATCACCCTGTTCCTGCCGAGAGAGTCCTATGTCTCTCTCGCGATCTACTCGGCCACGGGCGCCGTGGTAGCTGAGCTCTCGCGGGGAACCCTTGGCCCGGGCGCTCACGCCTTCAGTGTCCCCGGTCAGCCCTCTGGCACATTCTTCATCAGGGCAGAGCTTGATGGAACACCAATCGCCAAAAGGGTAGCTGTCATTCGCTAGTCCCTCGGCCGAGATCAGTTCGTCCCAATAGCCTGGCACCGGATCCGCGTTCACTTGATCCCACGCACTATTGAACGCGAGAGGATATGAAGATGGCCAAAGATTCTCTAACAGACCAGATAAGAGAGCTTTCCGGAGTTCTCAGGCAGTTGTCCGCTACCATGAAGGCACTTTCGGCGCTTTCGGGTCTCGGGACAAACCCCTTTTCCAGCCTCGTTCCCGGGGGTCAGGCGCTCAGCCTGGCCACAGGCGCGATGAGCCTTCTTGACCTTTTTCGGAACGCTGGCCCGGAGCTTCACCTTCACCAGGAAATAGTAATAAACATCGGCGAGGGCCAGGTCTCGGAAAAGGCGTTCTGGGACAACCTGGTTCACTACTACATATTGCCCGGACTTGAGAGAGGAGGGTTCGTCCCGGTCAAAGTGGGTGGCAGAGGATAGAAGGTCATCAGCCTATCTTGCCCACGAACGCGCCAATCCCGAACGAAATAGCGACCCACACAGCCCAGAGTCCAAAGACCACCGCGTATGACATGCCCCTCTTGCAACCTGTTACCCTGACCATTCCCTCAGCGACCAGGACGAGGCTCCATATTGAGAACAATTCAACCTGTGAGAGGCCCCCTTGCAGTTTTGAGCCAATGTCAACCAAGAGGCCCAGGTCAGTCCTGAATGGCTGGCCCATCGCGAGGGCCAGTAGGCCCGTGGTCCACGCACCCACAGCCATGGCCATCTTTGACCAGATTACTATTCCGAAGGCCTTTCCGTAATTGGCTTCGCCGCCGGAAAGGGGAACCATCAGGTGGAATATGGTGGCCTGGATGAGAACCACTATGGGAACGATGATGATCTTGTTTATCGCTGTCGTCGCGAGCATCATCGGGAGGGTCATCCAACGGGCCGTGGCCTCGGCCTGCTCCGGCGTCATCTGGGACAGCCTCTCCTGGGCCGCCTGCAGTATGAACTCATAGCCACCCCAAACTCCTATCAGATCTCCTATGATGATCAGCGGTATCACTATGAGAAGCCCCTGCCACCACCTGGGCTTTTCTGCCAGCCGTTCAAAGGCCTTAACCGGTGAAACAATGATCTCGTAGATAACCTGCATGAATAAATTTTAAGCGTGGAGAAGGGCCGGGATCAAAGGCTTCATGGTTTCAAGTTGAAAAACCCCCGCGCCCGCGGTTCATAATATACTCGTGAAGTTGTCGGTCATTGTCCCGGTCTTCAACGAGGAAGAGAACCTTCCCAGGCTCTATGCCAGGCTTTCCCCGGTTCTTGAGACCATAACGCCTGACCACGAGATAATCCTCGTGGATGACGGTTCCCGGGACGGCTCGTGGGCAACGATAGTCTCCTTGCACGAGAGGGACTCCAGGGTGAGAGGCATACGCTTTTGCCGGAACTTCGGACACCACATTGCCCTGACAGCTGGCCTGGATGTGGCTCGCGGAGACCTCGTTGCCATGATGGATGCTGACCTGCAGGACAATCCGGAAGACCTACCGACCCTTTTGCAAAAGATAAAAGAGGGCTATTTCCTGGTCTATGGGATAAGAAAAGCCAGGCAGGACCCAGTTTTCAAGCGCGTAACCGGTAGCCTGTTCTGGAAGTGGATAAACAGGCTCGGCGGGGTGGCAATGCCGGAGAATCAAACAATGCTCCGGGTCATGCGCAGGGAGGTCGCGGACGCGCTCCGTGGAATGCGGGAATCCCACAGATTCATCCACGGACTCATGGCCTGGACAGGCTTTCCCCACGCTACGGTTGAGGTGGGACACAGCCCCCGCGCGGCTGGAAAGACGAAATATAACCTTCGGCGCATGTTTTCCCTGGCTATTAACGCTGTCACCAGCTTCTCCACCTTGCCCCTAAGGCTCTCAACCTACCTCGGCCTCGGTGTTGCATTTCTGTCCGTTATCCTTGGCGTCTACATCATACTCAGGAAGATATTCTGGGGATATGCTGTTGTGGGATACGCGTCCATGATGGCCGCGCTGTTTTTTCTCGGTGGCGTTATACTTATGGTTCTAGGCATAATGGGCGAATACCTTGGCAAGCTATACATACAATCCCTGGAGAGGCCCCTTTATCTCGTTAGGGAGACCACTGATGATTGAACTCGCGGATAGGCATTGGGACACCCTGCACTTTGGCAGAAAGATGGGCGGACTGGTCATATCCGGAGACTTTTCGCCGGATGAACTCATTGAGGTCATTGAACGGGCAAGCTCCTCTGGCTACAGGCACCTCACGGCCAGGTTCCACGGCTCCCAGCTTGAGTGGGGTCAGGCCCTCGCGGCCGCAGGGTTCTACCTTACGGATGTCGGGGTTACCTTTTCCAGGGATGTTGATTCCGTTCCGGTCCCCGACCTGCCCATCCGCGCCGCGACCCCGGAAGACATCCCCGCGCTCAGGGAAATGAGCCGGGGCCTCTTTCTCACCAGCAGGTTCTACCATGACCCCTTTTTCAGCCGGGATGAGGCTGACGGGTTGTTCGCGGTCTGGGCAGAGAACAGCGTGAGGGGAGAAGCGGCTGACCTCGCGCTGGTTGTTGATACGGGTGATGGGCCGGTTGGATATGTGACCCTCAGGTTGAGTGATATTGGCGTCATAGTGCTAATCGGCGCGTCCCGAAAGGCCCCCCGCGGCACCGGAAACGCGCTCATGGCCGCGGCTCACAGGACATACTTGGAAAGAGGCATCACCAGAGCAGAGGTCAGGACCCAGGCATACAATTACCCCGCGTTGGGCCTATACCTCAGGTGGGGCTACAGGATAGCAAGGACAGATGTGACCTGGTGCAGGATGCTGTGATCTCTGATTGATGCGCAGATCGTGAATTGCTCCTATCTTACAAGTATTTCTCCAGATCCTCTTGCTTGAGGAATTCCGATATGGTGAGGGGCACGACCTTCCCGAATATCCTAGCCATTGCCCTCGCCACCCCCCTTATCTCCCACTGCGCGTCCGGCCGTAGCCTCAGGGACAGAAAGTTCATGGCCGAGCGCATGTTTATCGTCCACCAGAAGGATGTTCTTGTCCCTGCTGGCAGGACGCACCTCGCGGCCTCCTTTCTCAGCCCCGCGTCCACCAGCTCCCGGTAGAGATCAACTGAGCGCCTGATGTGATCCTCTATCCTGGCCCTGAGGTCGTCTGGGTCTCCCCGGCCCTTCCATTCCCTGAGACCGAGAAACTCCGGCGGGATGTGGAACTCCTGGTTCAGGTCATCCGGCAAGCTCTCATCCGGCGAGGTGTATCTGAAACTGCGCTTCGTGTATGAGGCTATGCGGTGCCTGAGGATCTGCTCCCCGATGTACATGGGCACGCCATCAAGCAGAAACCTGAAGACCTGGTGCTCAAAAACGGATGTGTGGCCTAGCCTCATGAGCCTTGCCAGCAGTGCCGCATCCCGTTCGTCGTCTCCTCCCTCAGATAGATATGATATCCGGGCTATTCGTGCAGGAGTCAGGTCGTCCCCCATCATCTCGTGGAGTTCAAGCCTGCCCCCGCCGGGGAGTTCCTCAACAATGGGAAGTTCCACGGTGAAATTATTGAGCAGAAGAGGATAGCCGCGCCAGGCCAGGGCAGGGTGGGTGACCGGGCTCGTTATCCAGCAAGGGCCGACGCGAACGATCCTATCCCAGTAGCCCTTGCGCCCAAGCGCCAAGCCCCAACAGCGTCGCGTGGGTTTCCACAGAGCACCTGGTCTTCAGCAGGGGCTTTATGACCCTGGCCATGCCCCCGGTCAAAACCAGCCTGTAATTTTCCCAGCCCAGGAACGCGGCCTGGGCTTTCGCAAACCCCTCCACGGCCATTGCTGTTGACCAGAGAGCCCCCGCGCGCAATCCCGTTTCCGTGTCCCTGCCCAGAGGCCCGACCGGCTCGTTTGTGAGTTCAATGGTTGGGAGAGCCGCGGTTTGTGTCCCCAGGCAAGAGAGCGCCAGGCCCGGCCCCGGAAATATCACCCCGCCGTAGAATGTCCCGTCCTCCCCAACAGCGTCAACCGTGACCGCTGTGCCCACATCCGCGACTATGGTCTTCTGCGACAGGAAGTTCT
>CBFGJU010000056.1:0-306 GCA_965649155.1 Caldifarciminota bacterium
GCACATGGCAGTTTCTGGCCAATGTAGGACACGACGGCAAAGGCTACATAACCTCGGACTTTGGCCTGGGTATAACATATGATGTCAATACGGGATACCTTCATCTGATTGCCCTGTGTCACTACTACGAACATACCGCGTTCGTGGGCACCGAGGCCTTCAGGTCAACGGATGGCGGCTTCACATGGCAATCCACAAAGGATTTCGGGGTCTTCTATACCTACAGCACCTATGATTATGCTACAGCGGGCACAGCCTATGATCCCTTTGGGAACAGGCTGTTCTGCTATTTCTTCAGGGAAAACC
>CBFGJU010000056.1:316-1081 GCA_965649155.1 Caldifarciminota bacterium
CCTTGAACATAACCGTCCAGATGTCCACTGATGGCGGCTTCACCTGGACCCAGAGGAGCACCCTGTCTGCCGGAAGTGGGACTGACCTTGAAGGCGAGATGCTCGTTGGCCCTGGGGGAATCCTCTGGATAGCTGACTGGTTCAGCAGCTACCCGGTCTGTTACAGGAGCAACGACGGTGGTATAACCTGGTCATCTAGCAACATAGGCACGGAAAACGGAATGTCATGGAGCGCACGCTCAGTGGCTATTGCTTATTTACAGCCCGATCTCTTTGCCCTGACCTGGGGCACAGGAAGCTCCGCAAAGTTGTATCGTTCAACAGATCTGGGTGCAACCTGGCAATATGTTTCAACGGTTATAAACAATCCTGCTTCTGAGGATGGTTGTTGCGCTATGACCTCCCAGTATGGCCTTCTTTTTGCGGTTTTCTGGGACGCGTCCCGGCAATGTGCGGTGTATCGTTCTGAGGATTGGGGCGCAACCTGGCAATATGTTAGCAACATACCCAGGCCAGAGCCCTGGTATGCCCCGGCGTCCGCTGTGACCATAACCACGGACAGGCCGCCTCTGGCAGTAGAAGAGAACGAAACAGGCCGAGAAGAAATCTTCATCGTGACCCCAATAAAGGGCGGCCTTGGCCTTTTCGTCCCCGGAAACGAATTGCTGGTTCAAATATATGGAGCCGACGGCCGCTTTGTCACCGGATTGCCGGTGAATGGCCGGGCCGAGGTGCGCCTCGATCCTGGAATATATTATGTGAGGT
>CBFGJU010000056.1:1091-4522 GCA_965649155.1 Caldifarciminota bacterium
TAGCCAGATCGGAGTGGTTAGATAAGGTTTATTTCAAAAACGCCTCTATGTTCTCCGGGGCCAGGAAATAATTTATCTGGTCCTTGATTATCTCCGAGAGGGTCTTCGTAACCTTGAAGCCCAGGGCCTTTGCCTTGCCCGCGTCGCAGAGCAATATGGGCACATCCGATGGCCGCATCCTGTCAGGGTCAAAGTGAACGGGAACCTCGCCCCTTTCGGTCTCAACTATGATGCCCTGGTCCTCCGGGAAGAAGTCAAGGCCCCCGAAGAGTATAGCCTCGTCTGCCCTGGTTCCCGGGAATTCAATACCAAACGCTGATATTGTCTTCATCTCGCCCGGATCATCCAGGGATTTGCTCCCTTTCATCGTCCTTATCCTCTTGACCCCGTAGCCCGCCTCGTTCAAGCCCAACAGGATCAGGGAGAGAACGGAGTTGGTTCTGCCTGAGCCCTGGTTATAGACCTGGCCTGGAACCCCTTTCTCGGCCAAAAGCATGTATCCCCTGACTATGTCAGAGACATGAGACCAGTCCCTGAACGCGGAGACATTCCCTATCCTTATGGAATCCGATTCGCCACGGAGTAGCCTGGCTATCGCGGACGCGACCACAGAGGTGACGAAATGGCCGCCCCTGCCAGCGCCCTCGTGGTTGAAGGCCCTGGAGACGACCACGCTCATCCCGTTTGTTATGTGATACTGACGGCACAGGAAATCCCCGTGAACCTTGCTTACAGCGTATGGAGATAGGGGCCGGAGGGGGTTGGTCTCCTTTATCGGGACTTCTGGAATGCTCGCAGGGTCAGGAAAGTAGTTTCTTGTTTTGGCGACGCTCTTATACTGCTCCTCGGAGTAGAAAACCATCCCGTATTCCTCGGACGAACCCGCAAAGACAACCCTCGCTTCGGGGGCTTTCATCCTGACCGCCTCAAGCACATTTGCGGTTCCCAGGGAGTTTATGCTCACGGTCTCCGAGCAATATATGAATGACCTGTGGACAAAAGACTGCGCCGCGAGGTGAAAGATGACCTCTGGTTTGGTTCTGTCCATCACCGAGAGGAGGGAATAGAGATCGGTTATGTCTCCTTCTGTGAGCCTCACAACATCCAGCAATGATTTGTCCGCCAGGTTCTTCGGATAGACCCTGTCTGCCCTGAAACGGAGAAGCCCGTGGACCTCCGCGCCTTCCATCACCAGCTCCTTCGCGAGATAGGAGCCGGCAAAGCCGGATATTCCGGTTATCAATACCCTTTTGTCCTTCCAGAAGCTCATAGGTGGGAAATTATAATATCTGCCAGTTGTCAGTTGCCAGTCAAAAACAAAAACCGGGAATGCCGAATTCGCCCACGAGAAAAACGGAACGCGGGCCATGCCCAACGAGATAGAGCAGAACCAACAACCAGCAACGGGCAGACAGGAAACATTATAATTTCGCTATGCGCGTTCTCGTGACCGGCGGAGCGGGTTTCATAGGCTCTCACACCGCAGAGGAGCTCCTTAGAAGGGGCAACGAGGTTATTGTCATAGACAATTTTTCTACGGGCAAAAAGGAGAACCTATATGACATGCTGAAGGCCCTGGCAGGGGAGGGGATAGACCCCGGGCCTCGGTTCAGCTTGGTAGAAGGAGATGTGTGCGATCCGGAAACGGTGAGGGATTGCCTTGGTGGGGTTGACGGGATAATTCACCTCGCGGCCATTCCTGCTGTTCCCAGGTCAGTGGAGGATCCCTCCGGCACTTCTTATGTTAACTATATAGGGACCGTCAACATCCTGGAGGAGGGAAGAAGGGCTGGGATAAATAGGTTCGTCTGTGCCTCAAGCTCGGCCGTATATGGAGACACCCCGACCCTGCCCAAATCCGAGGATATGACCCCTCAGCCCCTTTCTCCTTACGCTGTTGCAAAATACGCGTGCGAGCTCTTCGGCAGAATGTTCGTCGGCCTTTATCCGGATCTGAACATCGTTTTTCTCAGATACTTCAATGTCTTTGGCCCGCGGCAAGACCCATCTTCAGGATACGCGGCCGCGATCCCGGCGTTCATATCGCGGGTTCTCAGGGGCGAGCCTCCGGTCATATTCGGCGACGGCCTCCAGTCCAGGGATTTCACCTTTGTCAGGGATGCTGTTCAGGCAACTCTCCTTTCATTGGAAAGGGGGAGAGGTTTTGCGGCCTACAATGTAGCGAGAGACAGCCAGACCACCCTTCTTGAGCTTCTTGAGATAATATATCGGGTATCGGGAAAGAGGGTTGAGCCGGTTCTCACTGAACCGAGGCCGGGTGATGTCCTGCACTCAAGGGCTTCCCTTGAGAGGATAGGCCGCGAGATAGGCTACAGGCCTTGCTTTAGCCTTGAGGAAGGCCTGGAAATAACTCTGAGCTGGTATGAGGAGCATTCTGCAACAATAAAACAATAATATGCGAGCAATCTCAATCGTCGGTTCCAGGCCTCATTTCATAAAGCTGTTTCCGGTTCATCAGGCCCTTTTGTCTGATGGCCACGAGCACATCATAATACGCACTGGCCAGCGACATGATCCGGAGATGCCAGATGGAATGCTCTCTGACATGGGCCTTCCTGAGCCGGATGTTTTCCTGGAAACAGGGCCGGGCGAGCCGCCCCAGCAGATCGCCATGATGGTTGAGGCTCTTGAGGCCGAGATCACCCGGGTATCGCCGGACTGCGTCCTGGTCTACGGGGATAACGCGACCACCATGGCGGGTGCTATGGCCGCGTCAAAGCTCAGAGTAAAAACCGGTCACATTGAGGCCGGGTTAAGATCGCACGATCCGCGGCGGACGGAAGAAATCTCTCGTAGAATTGCTGACAGGGTCTGCCACCTTCTGTTTGCCCCTACCGCCAATGCTGTTGTCAACCTTGGAAAAGAGGGCTTGGCTGAGAAAGCAAGGCTCACCGGGGATGTGATGCTGGACGCGTTTTTGGCATTCTCGCCAAGGGCTTCTGGCATGGGATTTCACACCGAGGCGGGCGTTGAGAGACCATACATCCTGACGACCCTGCACAGGCCAGAGAATGTTGACCAGCCTGAGATACTCAGATCAATCCTTGAGGGCCTGCGAGAGGTCTCGGAGATAATGCCGGTGGTTTTCCCTATACATCCGAGAACGCTCAAAAAGGTTGCGGAACACGGCTTGCAGGATTATCTCGTAACACCGGGGGTTATCCCTCCTGTCGGATACCTGCGTAGCCTCTCGCTTCTCTTGGACTCCGAGCTGGTGATAACGGACTCCGGCGGTCTCCAAAAGGAGGCTTTTTTCGCGCGCAAGCCGTGCATTACCCTCCGGGACCGGACGGAGTGGCCCGAGACCCTTGAGGGGGGCGCGAATCGTCTCGTGCCTCGCGCTCGTGGATTGGCGAAGATAGTAAGGTTTATAATTGAGAACCCACCCGCGGTTCCGGAGCCAGGGGCTT
>CBFGJU010000057.1:0-4513 GCA_965649155.1 Caldifarciminota bacterium
GCATGTGACATTCGTGGCAGGAGACGCCTTTGACAAGGGTTTCCTGCGTTCCGTGAGGGCCCACAGGGCCGCCAGAGTTATAGTCCTGGCGGACGAGAACGATCCGGACGCCGACGGCGCGAACGCGCTGGTCACCCTGGGGATAAGAGCGCTCGCCAACGAGGAGAAGACCCGGCCCTACATAATCGTTGAGGCCGTGAATCACAGGAAATCCGGACACATCAGGGACGCGGGCGCCGACGAGGTTATATGCTTCACGGATTACCAGATGGGACTCCTCGCTCAGACCTCCATAAGCCCCAGGATGTCCGAGGTCTATCTTGATCTCCTGACCGTGGGCCACACTGGCGAGGAGGACTGCGAGATCTACATGGTAGCGGATGTGAGGCCGGATTCCTGGAAGAGGTTCTTTGAGGGCAAATCTTTCGCGGAGACCGCGAGACATTTCCTTGAACTTGACCCGCCGGCCATACTCATCGGCCTGAAGAGGGAAGACAGGGTCATGCTTAACCCAAAGCCAGCAGAGTTTGGCGCCTGGAAGGAGGGCGACGCGCCGATATTCGTGGCATACGGGAGGCCGGAGATCTAAGGCGAGTATTCCAGATAGGGTCTCGTTCGCCCGTTTTCCCTTGGCGAGGCGATCAGAGCGCCTAATCCCCCACCCTGACTATCTTCAAGATTTCCCGACCCCACCTCGCCAGATAGACGCCTGGAGGAGCAGGCTTGCCCGACCGGTCGGTTCCATCCCAGAATGTTTTCTGGCGGGGGTTCTCAATAATCCTGACGAGGCCCCCGTCAGCCCGGTATATCAGAAGCGGTTCCCCGGCCGCGCGAGCGGGCAATGAAAAGCAAACCCCTCCGATGAACGGGTTGGGCCAGGCGGAAATGGTTGAGGGCCTCTCAAAATCAGGCATTTCGTCGATCGGCAGATAATCCATGGCAACGAGCTCGTGCAGGTAGAGGAAATCGCGAGCCGTGATCAGGTTCTGGAAATCAGCCTGTTCGGGGACCCAGACCGGCGGGGAGGCCAGGGTATAGACCGTGTTTGGATGGTTCATGGTGGAGTCGTTGACCCTCGTCCACGGGCACCTGCCAGAGCCACCATAGGCCGCGCTGGTCGCGGAATCCACCAGTGCTATGGCGTGAATGTTGTCCGCGATGCTGGTGTTGTGATCAACCTGGGTCTGGAATCTCAGATAGAAAACCTCAACATCCTTCATGAAGCGCGCGGCCTCGCGCTCCTGCCAGAAGGCCTCGGAATCCGCTGGCACTGGAACATGGCCACCGCTGTCAGCGCATGTCTGAGACCTGTCCGATGGACCCTCCCAATCCAGGAGGAACTTGCAGAACGGGTCGCCTGGATACCTTGCCAGCGCGCCGGAAGCCATGGTCACGCCATATGACTGCGACCAGATGCCGAGGTTGGAGGGGTCAGAGTAAGGCAGGCCTGAAGCCAGCCTCATGACCTGATGAAGCCCTTCCTGGTGAATGAACCCGTTGTAATCCTCGGTGGTATATGCGCCGTTGTTCGTGCTCTGACCCCTTCCATCAGGATCAAAGAGAACCGCGATGAAACCCTCCTGCGCGGTCTTGTGAGCGAGAAGGGGGAAACCTTCGGCAGAGCCATAGCCGTTCCCTCCGGGTATGATTATGACCGGCGGATAAGGCCTGGATGGGGAAGCGTCCTCCGGCCGGAAGGCCTGGACAAAAAGTGAGCACCCGGACGCCGGATTCATCACCCAGAAGGTATCAACGAGCACCCTTCGGGTCTCAGGATACTGCCAGACCGTGTCCCTGGTGGCAGTGTCAATCTCTATGACTGATGGTAGAATGGAGTTTGTGCTTGAGTAGAGAATGCGGCCGTTGGCAAGCATGTCAGAGTCATATATCAGATTGAAAAAACCAACATTCTGTTGCCAGACTATCTCGCCAGCAGGGTTGACTATGATTATTCGCCAGCCGCGAGTGTCCGTTATAAGGGTGTTGCCGTTTGAGAGCCGGTCCGCGTCGCGGGGCCAGTTCAGGTTTACGGAGTAAGTCCAGACCGTGTTTCCGAGGGAATCTACCTCCACTATGCGGTTGACGCCGGAATTGGCGATGACGGTGTTGCCGTTGGGCAAGCGGTCAGGATTGTGCTGGTGATCAAGCGCTGTGTATGACCAAACGATATTCCCGGAAGCGGTATCAATCACTATGACCCGCGAGTTGTCCCTGTCAGAGATCATAATCCTGCCAGGCGCTATCTCCTTCGCATCGTTGACATAATCCAGACCATCGGAATATTCCCAGATTATCTCCCCACGCCTGTTGACTATTATGGCCCTGTCATTCTCGGTGTCAGAGATAATTATGTCCCCGCCGGAGGTTGGGTTCGCGCTGTGCGCCCAGATCAGGTCTCCGTTAAGGTAGGCCCAGAGAAGAACGCCCAGGGAATCCACGAGATAGACCGCGCTGGCCTTTTGCCCCTTTATGCTCGCGCCCTCGGTTATCAGGGTTGAACCATCAGGGTAACGATATATCCCATGGACATAGTCAAGGTCAAGGCCAGCAAAAAGAAGCACCAGAAAGCAATGCATGAGATCAGTATAACGCGCTGGGTTGGAGGCCCGCAACCTATGGTGCTCTGGACAATGAAATATCACCCCGCTCCGGCGATCTGGAATTTCGGAGCACTGAGACTTGTTGCGCCTAATCCTTGACTTCCCGCATAATTACAAGCTAAGCCCGGGTGGCGGAATGGCAGACGCACTGGACTTAAAATCCGGTGGCCGAAAGGCCGTGCGGGTTCAAATCCCGCCCCGGGCAATTCTACCCCAGGAAACACAGGGCTTTGATTGGGGCAAAAGAGATTCCGGGTTTCGCCCCGTGAACTCCGGGCATTAAAATATTCGGGTGCGCGTGGCGATTTTCGGGTCTGAACAAGGTCTGCCAGAGACGGTTTTTCAGCTGATAACGGGCCGCGAGCCTGGCCAGGCGGCAAAGGATTACATATCTGCCGTAGCAACCGCGGATTTCCCTGACCAGAGGCTTCAGGAGCTCGCGAGCGCTATAAAACCAGCCAAGACGACCCCTGATCGTCCGGAGTTCCAGATGTTCCTGGGTATGGGGCCCATGTGGTCCGACAGAAAGGCCGGCGAGATTTTCGGCGCGATGGCGGCCTACTCGGGGTTCATCATCGTAGCGAGGGACATCTCGGATTTTGATGACCTCTACGCGAGGATAATTCTCGCGGACTCCGAGGCAGTGGACAACCTCTTGCCCAAAATAGCCAAGAGCGTCTCCGGCGGCCACGATGACCCGAAAAAGCTCGCGCTACTTGAGAGGTTCACGGATGCGCTCGGAAAAGGAAACCCGTTGTTCTCACTATCCCTCTCAGAGACCGAGATCAGGCTCGTCTCGGAATATGGCTTTCTCAGCCTGAAACCCGCCGTGGTCGCAATCCAAAAAGAGCCTGAGACAGCCCTTCCGGTTGAATGGGTTTCAGGGGATTTTCAGCTAGCGCTTGAGCTGTCTCGCCTGCCGGAAAACGAACGCGCGGAAATGGCCGCGGAACTGGCAATTGCGGATCCGGTTCCGGATCTGCTTTCAAAGCTTTACAAAGCGGCTGGATTGATCCACTTCTTCACCCCTGGCCCGAAGGAGGTCAGGGCCTGGAGCCTGAGACGGGGTGCGAAGGCCCCTGAGGCCGCGGGCCGCGTTCACACGGACATGGAGCGAGGATTCATACGAGCCATGGTGGCGAGGTGGGACGCGGTCGTATCGGCTGGCGGCTGGGAGGCCCTGAAAAAAAGGGGAGCTGTCCAGAAGGAGGGCAAGGATTACACTGTCCAGGATGGAGATGTTATTGAGGTGTTGTTCTCAAGGTAGTCGCTAGCTGGTGCAAAAACCCGGCGTTCTCCGGTATAATTTTCGGGTGAAAGTCCTGAAGGATTTTGACTGGCGACAGGCGCTGAGATACGCGTTTATAGTTGTTTTACCTCTTATCCTGGGAATCCCTGGACTTCTCGCGCTATTTGACAGCCCAAAGACGGCCTATTTTTGGGCGGACACGAAGGACTACATGGCCGCGGCCTCTGACATCCTGAAGCACGGGTTCTCCGTGATCTTTTCACCCCCATTTCACCCCGACCTTCCTGACCATGTGATATGGTTTGACCGGCCTCCGGTTTATCCGCTCACCCTGATCATCATTGATTTTCTTCCTGGCTCCTTTGAGATATGGCATTTCATAATAATGTGCCTTTTCAAGGGTCTGGCCGGACTGGTCATCTACAGGTTTTTGAAACAGCGTGCGGGCCAGGCCTGGCTCGCACTGCTAATCCTCTACTCTTATATGATAGTCTTCCCCGTTTATGTTGTTTCCGACATAACATTCCTGCTCTCGGTCGCGCTCTTCGCTGTTGCCGGGATGAATCTGCTGGAAAGGCCCGGCTGGAAGACCGCGCTCGCGGCCTCCGGCGCAGGAATACTCATGGCTTTCACCAAGCCAACCGGAGCTTTCGTTGGTTTGATT
>CBFGJU010000058.1:0-4484 GCA_965649155.1 Caldifarciminota bacterium
CTTAGCGAGGGTGGCGGAAAGGCAGACGCGCCAGATTTAGGATCTGGTGGGATGATCCCGTGCGGGTTCAACTCCCGCCCCTCGCATAGTTGCCTCAAAAATTTGCAGATTCTGCAAATTTTTGGGGACCCCGGCTTCAGAAACATTCTGGAATAATAATGAAGGTAGCTGTTATAGGAGCGGCTGGACTTGTTGGAAGAACGATGCTCCGGGTCCTGGAAAAGAGAAACTTCCCGGTCTCGGAGATCGTTCTTTATGACCTGAGGACAGGCGACCGACTGATGTTCCGGGGCAGGGAACTGCGGACTCTCAGGTTGACCCCCTCAAGCGTAAAGGCTTTTGACCTTGCTCTGTTCTCAGCGGGCGCGGATGTGTCCCTGAAATACTCGCCTCAGTTCGCGAAAAAGGGCGCGCTCGTGGTTGACAACTCCTCAGCCTGGCGCATGCATCCGAGGGTTCCCCTTGTGGTGCCCGAGGTTAACCCCCAAGACCTGAAGGATGTCCCTTTGGGCATAGTCGCGAACCCAAACTGCTCAACCATACAGATGGTGGTCGCGCTGAAACCCCTGGTTCGTTTTGGAATAAAAGAGGTCTTCGTCTCAACATATCAGGCGGTCTCAGGGGCTGGAAAGCTTGGGATTGACGCGCTGATCTCGGAAGAAAAGGGCAAAAGGCTTCCGGACTCTCCACACCTTGGCCCCATACACAGGAATGTCCTTCCGGGTATAGGCAAGTTTGAGGAAGGGTTTTACGAGGAGGAGACCAAGTTGATCCGAGAGACCAAGAAGATAATGGGTCTTGACTTCCCGGTTCACCCTACAGCGGCAAGGGTCCCGGTGATAGCCGGCCATTCCGAGGCCGTTGCCGTGAGGCTCCGGAAGGCCCCGAAGCTTGAGGATGTCAAGGCCGCGATAGCAAAGCAGGAGGGCCTCGTCCTCAGCGATGGCTTTGTCACCCCAAAGGAGGCTGAGGGGAGGGACGAGGTCTTCGTCTCTAGGCTCAGACTCTCGCCCGATGACCCGAAGGTTCTCCTGATGTGGGTTGTTTCGGATAATGTCCTCAAAGGCGCCGCGCTGAACGCTGTTCAGATAGCGGAGAGGGCTTTGCTGTAGCGGTTATTGCCTGTCCCAGCCTATTCCCCACATGCCCCTTGTCCAGGCCCTGCCGTTCCTGCAGGGTGTTCCCGCGGGATAGTTGTCCTTGCCTGAGAGGTCAAGAAATATCCCGACGCCTCCGGCGTCGCGGGCCCTGTTCGCGTCGCCCAGGCCCATGCCTTCCCTGGTGGAATAGGTGTCGTCCCCATCGGAATCAACCATTATTCCCACCGAATTCGTCAGTCCAATGCCAAGGCCACCTGATACCTGGTAGTTGTCGTTTCCATTCTTGTCAATGAGCCAGCCAACCGCGAGGTCGTGGCCCTCGCCCTGGGAAGGGCCAAACCTGGAATAATAGTGATCCGAGCCAGAGTAATCACCAAGGAGTCCAACCGATAGGTGAATTCCCGACCCCTGGGCGTATTGAACCGCGGAATAAAAGTCGTCGCCAGATAGATCAAGGAGAATACCCATTGAATACCAGTATGAACAGCCCTGCGCGTAAACCTCGCCCTGATACAGGTCATTGCCGTCGCGGTCCAAAAGGACCGAAATGCCCCCGGATGCCCTGGGTCTCATCCCGATTGAGTAGCCCTGCGCGAAAGCCCTGTAGTTGTGTTCCAACAATGGTTTGTGCAGGTATTCTCCTCCCGCGTAATAGACATCGTCGCCCCACGCCTCGTCAAGGATGGCACAGCCCTTGACCGAGGAGAAGGCCTGCGCGCACGAGAACGCCCTCATAACATCGTCCCCTCCGCCCTCGTGCATGTAGGAGGCCCCGAACATTGCCGCGGACTGCGCGAAGAATCCGGAGCAATAGAGATCGTTCCCGGCCTTGTCAGAAAGAAAACCAGCGCCAAAGATCCCCGCGCCCATCGTGTAGTGCGTGGCCCGATAAAGATCGTCTCCTGAAAGGTCAACCAGCGCGCCAAAGCCCATCAGCCCCGCGCCCAGGGACACGAAGTCGGTCGCCAGATAGGCGTCGTCGCCAGAGAGATCAATCACAGCTGAGAGCGAATTCCCCATGAAGCCGACCGCGCCCCCAGGCCTGCCGTAGTAGGTGTCAGGGCCGCCCTTGTCTATGATCAGGTGGTAGAGGGCAGTTGTTTCGGCCGGATAAACATCGCCCTGCTCTCCGCGGACCAGGATTTTCCACTGGCCAGCCTGTTGCGCCCCCTCCGGTATTCCCTTTGAGAATATGAGTATCTCGTCAATTCCCTGGGAGAACGCGAGGGAACCAAGCGCGAGCTCCCGCCAGTCCACCATTGCCGCGAGCTCAAGTATCCTTGATGAGTCATCGCACCAAGAGGTATCAGCTGGAACCCCGAACTCCCTGAGCAAACAGCCCCGCAGGGTGTCCAGCAGGGTATCACCCTTATCTGCCCAAAGAGAAAGCGAGTAGTAGAGGAGGGTATCAATCTGAGGACGCGTGAGTCTTGAGAACGCCTTTTGCCTGTGCGTCTCAGCCTCGTCCCACGCGGCCCTGAAGTATGCAAGGCCAGCCTCCCAGCCCTTCTTTGAGCCTATGGCCTTCTCAAACCTCTTTCGCATATCCACCGTGTCCTTCGGGGAAAGCCTGGCGTCCAGCAGGGAAAACCCCAAAAACAGGGCAGATGTTGGGTTGCCTGGGGATCTCAGTATCTCGGCACGGAGCGAATCCGCGAAGGGCGGCACATTCATGGGCCTCGCCATGAGCCTGCCCACAGCCTTTAGCCTGAACGAATCCCGCTCGGCCCAGTCCTTGTTGTAAGATAAGTCTTCCGGAGTCAGGTTCAGGTATGCCAGCGCTTCTTTCAGCGCGGCCGTCTCCGTGGTGTCAAGGAGAACCTGGGACAATAAAAAGAGGATCATGGGCAAAGGTTAAACCCGGAGAGGTCATGGATTCAACGAGAGGGGTTTTCGGGGAGCTTTCTCAGGAGCCTCTCGTAGTATTGCCTGTATTCCTCAATGTGCTTGTCATAGGGGAATTCGGGAAGGAGCTCGCCCCTGGCCAGCTCCCTGGCTCTGGCAAGGTATTCCTCTTTTTCGGCTGGATCGTGCGTAGCGTTCGCGAGCCTTAGGAGGTTCTCAATCTCTCCGAGGTCAGTCCAGGTATCGTCAAGCTGGTAGAAATCATGTTTCTTGGTCAGGTAGTCGCGCTCGCCCAGGACCCTCCTGATCGTATTTATTGCCGTATAGAGCAAAAACCTGGATCTATCGTTGAACTTTCTTCTGGGCCAGAGAAGATAGAAGAGATGATCCGCCGGGATCCTGTGCTTTGGGCTCAACAGGAGATAAACGAGGGCTTTCAATGCCTTCCTGTTGCCGCACCTGACCGGATGTATTTCCTTGCCGTCCACGAAAACCCTCAGCCCATCAATCAGGTGCGCTCTTATGCCCCTGTCGGTTTCCTTTCTGATCCCATCCTCCAAAAGGGGTCCTATCGTGTTCAGGAATCCACCAAGAATAGGGTCGCGCTTGAGGCCGGGATGCAGGGGGACCAGGGGCGCGAGAAACCTTAGAGCTTTTGGAAAGACCTGGCTCTCGGACTGCCAGGCCAGGTAAGCGGCCGCCAGGCCGGAGATCGTGGCCTCTATGGGTTGGTGTGCTCTGTAATAACCCTGTGCGGCCTCAAAGAGCCCCGCCGCGATCTCCGGTTCGTCCTCTTTTAGAAGGGCCTCTATTTCCTGGGCCGCGGCCTGCTCTCCCCATGATCCTTTCCTGGCAAGGGTGAGGCATTTCCTTATCAGCTTCCGGGGCGGGAAGTCCATGCCTGCAAGCCTTGATAGTTCCATTGCCTTGGCCAGGGGAAATGCGGCGTAGGCTGATTTTACTTCCAGGTAATCGTTTATTGATTCCATGTAGGATTCATATGCCTTCTCGTATTTCCCCATCATTCTGCAGGCAAGGCCAAGGATCTCCTTTATCCCCGCATGTCTGATCTTGTCTATTCTCGCAGTCTCCATCAAGGATTCAAGAATTTCCACCGCCATTTTTGGTCTCCCTTTTACTATCTCTATGGTGGCAATGAGAAAGCTGGGGACATAATTATCTGCTAAAGGAATCCCGCGAGTGCAATCCTTTATCTCGCGGTAGGCGGATTCGTATTCGGCCTTCATGAATCTGATGTGGAGAAGATTCATTTTTGCCCTGGAGGCCCGTGTTTGATCCCCTATTGATTCCGCGGCTTCCCCCTGCTTCAGGAAGTAATTGGATGCGGTTTCCATCTCCCCCATGAAGCTGTGGGCCATCCCCAGCCATTCAAAGAGGTAGGTGGCTAGCTGCGGTTTGTCGGATACCCTGGCAAGGAGCCTCGCGCCTCTCCTGATTGCCTGGGAGTGTGAGTTGGCATACATCAGCCTGGCCACCTCCAGGAGTGATGAGAGAAGGGGCTCCTGGTTCCTGAGTTTT
>CBFGJU010000059.1:0-4421 GCA_965649155.1 Caldifarciminota bacterium
GTCTCGGTGACCTGGAACTCGGCAGACTGTATAGAATCTTTCCTTGAGAGCGTTGCGAAGGCCGCGGACGGATTGAAGGTTGAGGTTCTTATAGTTGACAACGCCTCTGAAGACAACACCGTTGATAGTGTTAGGGAAAACGGCTTCGCGGGGACCAGGCTCATCCGGATCTCAAGAAACATAGGCTACTCAAGGGCCAACAACATGGGAATACGGAAAGCGCGGGGCGATTATGTTTTTCTGCTGAACCCCGACGCGCAGTTGGAACCCGACGCGCTCAGGGTGGGAATTGATTACATGAAGAATAACCCAAAGGTTGCTGTTCTCGCGCCGCAGATGTTCTACCCGGATGGACATCTTCAGCCCTCCGTGCGTGCTTTCCCGGACCACATGGGGATAATCCTTGAGATGACCGGGATTTCAAGGCTGTTTCCCAATCTGTCACGCTGGAAGCTGAATCCAAGGCCCGTATCGGAGCCGACCGAGGTTGACCAGCCCATGGGCGCGGCACTGCTCATGCGGAGGATGGTCTTTTTGGAAATAGGGGCCTTTGATCCCAGGCTCAGGATGTTTTTTTCAGATGTTGATCTCCTGAAAAGGGTCAGGGCCAAGGGCTACAAGGTTGTTCTGCATCCGGGAATGAGGGTGAGTCATGTGATGGGTCTTTCAACGAGAAAAGCCAGGAGCAGGATGGCGCTTGAGTGGTCATCGGGGCTCACGCGTTATTTTGCCAAGCACGAACCCCGAAATCCCCTGAACGCTGTCCTGAACTTTTTCAACTGGGCAGTTGGATTTGGAAGGAGTCTCTTCTACAGACTATAAAAACGATAATTTTACCAAGATGAAGTGCTTTGAACCCATAGAGATAAAAGGCCTTAGGCTTGAAAACAGGTTCGTCCGATCCGCGACCCACGAGGGAATGGCTGGACCCGATGGCGCGCCAACAATGGGACTGGCCTATATCTACAGCGAGCTCGCCAGGGGAGGCGTTGGACTGATAATAACTGGCAATGCTTTTGTTTCCGCGCGAGGTCGCGGGGGACCGGGCTGTATTGGGTTGCATCAGGACAAACTGATCCCAGCGCACAGGCTGATAACCGAATCCGTGAGGCGCGAGCGCGGGGTTATCTTTAGTCAGCTCCTTCACTCAGGATCCCAGCTCCCCCTATACAACCTCGGGGGGCTTATGCCGCAGGCGCCATCTGCGATCCCTGACAGGGCTTTTCCGGGGGTGATTCCGGAGGAGATGACGGCCGAGGATATACGCGAAACCATAGCGGATTTCGCGAGGGCCGCGGCTAGGGCAGTCCAGGCCGGATACCAAGGCGTCCAGCTCCACGCCGCACATGGATACCTGCTGTCGCAGTTCAGGTCTCCATACAGCAACCGCAGAAATGACGGTTACGGGCAAAGGAACAGGTTCGTCCTTGAGACATGCGAGGCAGTAATGAAGGCAGTGGGCGGGGACTTTCCAGTTTCCATAAAGCTCAACGCGAGGGACTACATCCAGAATGGGGTTAGCCTGGAGGACACCATCGGCCTGGTCAGGGAGCTTGTTGACCTTGGGATTGATATGATAGAGGTATCCGGCGGTGTCGCCGCGTCCGGAATACTGGGCCTGGGTCCATCAAGGAAACACATCAGGCCCGGTAGGGGCGAGGCATACTTCCTGCAGGATGCCCTCGCGGTAAAGTCCGCCGCGGGCAGTGTTCCTGTTGCTTTGGTTGGCGGGATAAGAAGCCTTGAGACAGCAGAGAATGTCATCGGTCTTGGCATTGATCTGGTATCAATGTCAAGACCCCTGATATGGGAGCCCAACCTGGTGGCGCGCTGGAAATGGGGGGACACGAGGCCCGCGCTCTGCGTGTCCTGCAATAATTGTTTTATCACCACGGCAAAGGGCAGGTTAGCCTGCAGGGAGTCTGTGGCAGAAGGGCGTGGTGGGTCGGTATAATCTGGCAGTGAACATCAGAAACGCGAGGCGCAGGCGATTTCTGCTCTCAAGGCAAAAGCGATTGGATGAAAACCGCATATACCAGGGTGATTGCAGGGAGCTCCTCGGCAGGGTTGCCCCTGAGAGCGTTGACCTCGTCATAGCCGATCCTCCTTTTGGCATAGACTTCAGGGGCAAGCCCGGCAACTACAACCGAACCGCGGGGAGGGTAATGGAGGGATACAGGGAAGAGGTAGAAGATTACCTGGAATTTACCAGGGCCTGGATGGCCCACCTGCCGAAGCTTTTGAAGGAAACGGGCTCGGCGTTCATCTTCTCCGGCTGGAACAACCTCAAGGATGTTCTCGTGGCTTTGGACGAGACAGGCCTGGTGACGATAAATCACCTCATCTGGAAATACCAGTTCGGGGTCTATACCAGGAAAAGGTTCGTCACCAGCCACTACCACATCCTGTTCGCGGCAAAGAATCCCGCGAAATACAGATTTCACAAGATTGACCGCTACCCGGAGGATGTGATCGTGATAAAAAGGGAATATTGGACGGGCAAGATGAAAACGCCAACGAAACTGCCCCTCGCGCTCGTTGAGAAACTCATCCTTTATGCCACTGATCCTGGAGACCTCGTCCTTGACCCGTTCATGGGTTCAGGGACCACCGCGGTGGCCGCGCTGAAAACCGGAAGGCGGTTCCTCGGGTTTGAGGTGGTGCCGGAGTATGTCCGTTTTGCAGAGGAAAGGATCAGGAAGCTTGGAGAATAATCACGGATTTGAGGGTTATCCGCGCCTACGAAATAAGTAGCCAAAGAGGTTAACAGATCTACAGGAGCTAAAGTCCACGGTAGTCATCACAGGAACCACGGCCTTTCTCCGCCCTGGCCCGGTTCAACGAAGCCATAGTTCACGGCATTGCGAATAGCCCTGGCAAAGTGCAGGGTTGCCGGCAGGGGGCCTTTTGGAAACGACGAGAGATAGGCCCTCGCGGCCCAGAAGCATATCTCCCCGTGGAGGGCAGGGGACAGCGAACCGGATATCTTCCTGACCTGGTAGAGGTTGAATTCCCGGTATGGGGCCCAGTTCTCGGTCGCTATGTGATGTGTGGATGGGTCATCCGAACTCAGGAAATATAGTCCGGCGCGGAGCCGGGTCTGCCTGCTACCGGGGGCAACAACCGTGTGCGAAGGGGCAACGGAACAGACATCGCCAAGACCCGATAATGAGTTCGCCAGCTCGGGATCATCAGCCTCTATGTGAAAAACCCTCTTGCCGCCCGGCCAGCCGGATATGAGCTCCGGGTCAAACTGGCCCGGACTGCTTTTCCAGCCCAGAAACCTCATGTGGTGGTCAAAGGCAACCGCGGCAACCGAGCGTTCATCCCTGGAAATGCCTATAATAAAGCCATCATCAAGCCCGGAATCCCTTATTAGCCAGGGGATGACGCCCATCTTTAGCGCGGTGTTGATCCAGAACCCCTGGAACAGATCATCCTCCCATAGACCCTTCCGACCCTCCGGCCGCGTGGCCATGTATTTGTCGCGGAACTTTCTGACTGTTGAAACCTTGATCATCTGGCTCGGATAGCCCATTTCCGCGAGACGCCTTTTGGTGTAGAAATATGGATCGCGCTCCCCCACGGTGCCCGTGGGAACCACGATTCTGAGCAGGATGTCGGGCCTGAAGCTGGCAAGGCTTTCTAGGGCTTTCTCAAGTGAGGATTCGTCCCTGGGGTCGTAGCGGAGCGCCTCGCCTTTTTCCAGGGGCAATCCCATGGCCTCAAGCTCAGGCATGAAAGCGTCAATCATGCCCGTGAAGAACTCCGAAAAAGGCAGGTTGTCCGGATCCGAAGGCAGAAGAAGCACGAAGCTTCCCGAATTTTCCAGGGGTTTGAAAAATCTCTTTCCGGACCAGAACAGTTCCTGGGCGTAATTCCCGGTCGCGCCACCGTTAAAAACAAGGTTGCGCGGCTTCCAGAATGTGCCGGTCTCGTAGTCTCTGAACCTCTCAGTGGAGCCGGAGAACGCGTAATCAACCAGGGTGTCAACCTTCTTGATGACCTCTGATGGTGTTATGGCCTGGGTCACGAGGGTCTTCTTCCTGAGGCCGGCTGGGAGCTCCTCCCAGGAGAGGAATGGCCTGGCGTTTTCAGGGTCCCATGGGCCCTGCTTCTCCAACCTGGCTGTGCCGTTCTCAATGTCAATGACCCTGTCCACCCTTGCCGCGCCGGGCACGACAACCCATATCCCCCTTGTTCGCGAAGGGCCCTTCAGCGCGAACCAGCTGGCCAGGTTGTCCTTGATAACATACCTGTGCGAAAGCGAAACCCTCATTCTTATACGGCCAGCCCTGACAACAGGGGAAAGGGTAAATACCTCTGTTAGCACATATGAACCACGGGAATCAAGAAACCTTATCACCCGGAAAAGCCCTTCAACCCTGACCAGGCCCGCGGCAAGGTTTTCCCTGCCAGCG
>CBFGJU010000060.1:0-4416 GCA_965649155.1 Caldifarciminota bacterium
TCCATACTTGAGGCAAAGGAGACCACGGTTGAGGAGATAATGGTGCCGCGGGTTGACGCTGTCACCGCGAGGGCAAGCCAGACCCTGAGAGAAGTGGTTGAGGAATATAAGAAGCACGGATACTCAAAGATACCGGTCCTGACAGATGAGGGAGAGGAGGTGGTTGGTGTTCTGCATGTCAGGGAGGTGATAAAGTTCCTTGACAGGCTTGACCAGACCAGGGCCGGCGAGCTCGCCATAAAGGCTATCTTCGTCCCGCACACCCAGCTCGCTCTTGACACCCTTCGGCTATTCCAGAGGGAAAAATCCTCCATCGCGCTGGTCGTTGACGAATATGGCTCACTGGTCGGTTTGGTCACCATAGAGGACATCCTGGAGGAGATAGTTGGGGACATCTGGGAAGAGTATGACAAGGAAGAATTCACATACAAGACATTGCCCGACGGCTCCTGGCTCATGTCCGCACGGATTGACCTTGAGGAAGCCTCCGAGGTTCTCGGCGTCAGCCTGTCGTCCGAGGAAACCCTTTCCCTGGGCGGGCTCGTGATAGAAAAGCTGGGTTATGTCCCGCGGAAGGGCGAGAGGGTTGAGGAAAAGGGCCTCATTATAGAGGTGGTTGACGCCACGCCCCAGAGGGTGAAGCTTCTGAAGGTCACGAGGATCAGCTAGCGCACCAGAACCTTTCCTATGGCAGAGGATTCCCCGGTGAGCCTCACTATGTAAAGCCCTGGGCCGAGGCCAGAGAGGTTATATCTGCCAGCTGGAAGCTCGCCTGAGCCCATGAGCGAGACAAGCCTGCCGTCGGAGGAATACGCGGCGAGATCACCCCTGGTTTTCCCGGTGAGCTCAACATATCCTGGTCCGAAACGGATGAGGCCGGAACTCGCTGTTTCGTTAGCGGAGGTTGGATCCGGGGTGTTGATGGCCAGTATCGCGCCCATGGTCCCTATGCAATCCGTGCATCCGCCCTGATCGTGGTTATCGCAGTCAGTAGCGTAGCCAACCTGGATGGATGTAGCGCCAGGAGGGGTCCACGCGGTCATGTTGAAGGTGGTGTCATCCCAGTATGCGCCATCCCAGCCGGCTATCAACTGCTTGTTGGAATCGGCATAGGCCTCGTAGTAAATGTATTCCCAGCCGCAATCAGAACCGTTTGGTATGTCCTGGCCGTCGTAGAAGAAGAAGGTTATCTTGGCGTAACCCACCGGGTTATCCGCGTGGAAGTTGGACATCGTCCAGTCGTATCTGTAGTAAAGACCACCCTCTATGGTAAACGCGCCGGTGTAGAAGACTATGTTGCGGAGAGGATCCGCGGCGTGCTCGTATATGACTATCAGAGAAGCGCCTTCGGTAACAGCCGGAAAGGCTGATAGGGTGTAACTGCCATTGCCTGTGACATAACTGGTGACATCCGCTATGTAGGCGTAGGTTGGGGAACCCCTGCACGGTGAAGGAGCAGTTCCTATGAGTGTCCCGGTCAGGGGGTTGCCGTTGAAGGTTATGGAGGGGTTGGACGCGGATAGGAGACAGGCCCATATCAGGAAGGCCTTTGATATGACCGCGCCTCCGGGAATGCCGCTCAGGGTTACGGTTCCAGATGTAACATAGTAGAGACCGGTGTCCGCTGTGACATAGTCCCCGTGCAAGGTGTCAGCATAGTAGAAGCTTATGCCGGTTCCGCCGTGGCGGGGGCCGCCGGAAACCTCTTCGCCGCAGTCGGGGCAGTCAGTGCCCCATGTCCCGTTCAGAGCCAACAAACTCAACAATATATACATGATGAACCTCCCGTATCGTGGCAAATTATATAGCTAGGAGGCGGGTTGGCGCGCGGAGTCGCGAAACCCAAACCGGGCTTGCCCCAAGAATGAGGCTACTGAAAAATCATCTCGGACTAATATCCGCTCCGGCTAAAATTTAGAATCGGAACCCATCCAAAAACTGCATTATGATACAAGCTCATTGTCAGATCAAAAACTCCCCGTTCTCGTAGATGACCGTCCCGTCTGCGGTTACCCTTCCCTCCCGCATGTCCACAAGGAGGTCCCAGTGCAACACGGAGCTGTTCTTGCCTCCGAGATTGGGGAACCCCTTTCCGAGCGCCATGTGCATTGTCCCGGCTATCTTCTCGTCAAAAAGCATGTTCTTCGTTATCCTCTGGATAAACCGGTTGGTTCCAAAGGCCAGCTCGCCCAGGAACCGCGCGCCCTCGTCCAGGTCAAGGTTTTTGAGGAGATATTCCTCGCCCTTTTCGGCTGAGGCTTTGATAACCTCGCCCTCCCTGAACTCCAGCCTCACACCCTCAACGAGGCGGCCTCCGGCAAGGGTCGGATACGGGTAGTATGCCACCCCCTCCGCGCTGTCCTCTATGGGTGAGGTGAAGAGCTCCCCGTCTGGCATGTTCTTCTTTCCGTCGCAGTTCTCCCACTGCCTTCCTTTCACCTTTATTCTTAGGTCTGTTTCCATTCCCTCTATGTGCATTTCCGAGGCCCTCTCCAGAGCAACCTTCAGTTTCTCCTGGCGCTCGTGGACCTTTTTCCACTCGGCTATCGGGTCAGGCCTGTCAGCAAAACACGCTGAGAAGACGAAATTCTCAAACTCCTCTGTCCCCATCTCCGCCTCCTGAGCCGCGGAAGGCGTGGGGAACATGGTGCCGCACCACCTTATCTCGCCGGAGTCGGCCCTCTCAAAATACCTCTTTATGAGGGGTGCCTGGGCCCTGTGGTGCTTGCTTATTTTCTCAGGAGGTATGTTGGTCAGCTCCCTCGTGTTCAGGCCAGACCATATGGAGAGGGACGCGGTCATCTTCTCAACCTCAAACATGGCAAGCTCGGATAGGTATTCCAGCTCCTCATCTGACGCGTGCTTGTAATATATTTCCGAAAGCCCCGGAAGGCCCAACCTGATATATGGATGCGCGCCCACATCAAGCGCTTTTCGGTATACTTCCTTGATGAGGGGTTCCGCTTCTGCGCTAGCGTTTATACGGAACAGGGCATCTTTTTTGATTTCCAGGGAATAACCGACGAGAACATCAGCGAGTTTTTCAACTCTGGTGTCCTTCATGGCGAGATTATAAGGCCGGCCGCGACAGGCCTTCACCTTAAAACCACGGTGTCCCCTGGCCCTATTGCCTTTTTCCTGAACCACCCCTGGTTCGCTTCAACAGCGTATTGTGCTGGTTTCCGGGACAGGTGCAGGCTCTCGGAGAAAGGCGCCATGTCCTGGGTGTCAACGATGACCCAGTTCTCGTCCAGGAAGGCTACCGAGAGTGCCAAGGGGGTGTTCTTCATCCAGAAGGAGAGGGTTTCCTTTTGTTCAAATGTGAAAAGCATCCCGGAATCCTCCGCCAGCGATTCGCGGAACATCAGGCCGCGCGAGCGTTCCCATGGCTGGGATGCTATTTCCACCCAAAGGGTCTCTCCTTTTATCAACAAGTAGTGTCCCTTTGCCCCCGGCGCGGCTTCGCGTGGCTTCGCGCAATCAGTAGCTGTGAGGGCCAACAAGTGGAACAAAAGAGCAGGGAATGTCCTTCTCACGCTTGAAACCCTCACGCGTTCTCTCAACTATTGTGAGATACTGCAGGAGCGATGAACCAACCGGGATGATCAGTCTCGCGCCCACCTCCAGTTGTTCCAGAAGGGGAGCCGGTGGGTCGCTTGCACCAGCGGTGACAATTATTCCCTTGAACGGAGCCTCCTCCGGCCAACCCTCGTTGCCGTCGCCTATCCTTATCCTCACCCGGTAGCCAAGCTCGCGGAGAATTTTCTCTGCCCCCGCGGCGAGAACCGGTATGCGCTCAACCGAATAGACCTCACAGCCCATTTCCGCGAGCACAGCGGCCTGATAACCCGAACCGGTCCCTATCTCAAGAACCTTGTCGCCATGACCAACCATGAGCTTCTCTGTCATGTATGCGACCATGAACGGTTGGGATATTGTCTGGCCCTCCCCTATTGGTAGGGGAACATTGGTATAGGCCAGTTTCTCGTGCTCGGGCAGAACGAACCTGTGCCTGGGGACGCGGCCTATGGCCGAAAGAACCCTTTCGTCCCTTATGCCCTGATTAGACAATGTCCTCATAAGGGAATCTCGTTCTCTCTGCCAGTCCATCTCTCTCCGTTGGGTCAACAGAAATCGGGGTCAGGGACGCGAACCCCATGGACACCGCCCAGATGTCCGTCCCCTCTTCGGCTGTCCTGGTGGGGGTTCCAGCTATGGTATAGACCCCATCCCCTCCCTTCATGAGAACCTCGCCATATTGCCTCTTGCCAGCCCTGCTTAGCCTTATTCCCTTGATGGCCGGGGAGTTTGGCACATTAAGGTTCCAGAGAAGGTGGGTCAGTTGCCCCTCCAGCATGGCCCTGGCCACCCTTGCACCAAAGCGTGCGGCCGTTTCCCAGCAGAGGGCAGTGTCGT
>CBFGJU010000061.1:0-257 GCA_965649155.1 Caldifarciminota bacterium
AGCACTGTTGATTATTGTCCTCCTGCTGTTGAGGTGAACGAGTCCGCGGCTGGCTCAACGAGAACGATCTGTTCACCCGTGTCCGGCGGCCTCATCTTCTTTGCTGATCAAGAAACTCAGCTCAGTATATACTCGCCAGAAGGCAGGCTCGCTTATTCCGGAGAATTGAAAAATGGCCAGAACAGGATAAGCCTTGAGACCGGGGTTTATCTTTGGGTTGCGGGGCAGTTCAAAGGCAGGGCAATCGTAAGGTAATC
>CBFGJU010000061.1:267-4414 GCA_965649155.1 Caldifarciminota bacterium
CCGGGGGCAAAATTCTTTGCACCTCCCGTTCCCTCCCGGCCGGGTTTTTCTATCTCAATATGACCTTGAGCGCAAGGGGCATCTCGCCTGAGATGAAAATGTAATATACGCCAGACGAGAGGCCCGTGAACTCGGCCTTGCCGTTGATCAGGGCCTGGAGGCCGAGCCTCCTGCCATCGGCTGAGTAGAGGGAGACATCTCCATCATGGCCGGGCCAGGATACCCAGACAAGGCCCTTTCCGGAGCCGAAGGTCAGTTTGGACGCGTCGCTTCCGGAGGATTCCTCAACAGCAAGGGCCTGGGTCTCAAGCTGAACCCTCTCAAGCCAGGGTAGCCACGCGGGATTCTCCCAGTTGAAACGGGCCTGATACTGGATGTCCCTCGCAGGGAAATAGGGGGACTCGTTCACAAGCTCTCCGTTGGATACCTGACGCCAGGCTGACCAGGGGGAGACCGGATCCCACCGGGTTCTTATATACATGGTGACCTGGGCCCCAACATCCAGGTTGTCCCAGGAAACCCAGGAGAGGATGGCCTCCCTCTGGGGGTTGGCGTGCGAGAAGACTCCGGATTCATACCAGGCATAGGATGACCTGTCATAGACATTGCCGCACTCACGGAAGCCGCCGTGGTGATCGTCTGTCACGGGGAGGGCGCGAGTGCTGTCAATTAAAACAGATGTGCCAACAAGCCTCACTCCCCACAGGACATATGACTCCAATCCCCAGCCACAGCCGTTGTTCGCGAATATCTCTGGCTTGCCGTCGCGGTTGAAATCCCAGATGAAGCCACCGGTGTAGTAGGCAGAGGGACCGAATGGGATTGAATCCTGGTCGCGGAAGTATGGGGATACTCCGGTGTTGGGATACATCTTGAGCTGGAAAGGGGTTCCCTCGCCCGCTATTCCCCTGAAGAACACTATGTCAAGCCAACCATCGTTGTTGAAGTCATAGGCCGCGGATCCGCCGTAGCAATCTCCGGGGTTTATCCCGGTGTAGTTGGAACTGCTGAAGGTCCCGTTGTTACTCCAGTATATCCTGGCGGTGTGCGCGGTGAAGGTGCGGTTGTAGCGGGAACGGAGGATGTCTATCCAGCCATCGCGGTTGAAATCGCCGAGGGTTATGCCGTGGCAGTAGCCCCAGGTCTCGGAATTATCTGACCATGTGGGGTTGTCTCCGAGGTTCCGAGGGGTCGCATCCCCCCAGAGGATCGTCGTGGTTGTGATTAACGCGCCCCCGGTGGGCAGGACAACATCCGGCCATCCGTCCTTGTTCAGGTCCGCAACCTCTATGTTGTGGCCGACCGTGTTCAGGCTCCTGGTGGAGACATTTCCGGATGAATAGCCGGATGAGCTCCCCCAGTAGGCATAGAAGGTTCCGTTATCTCCGGCCAGGAGTATATCCAGATAGCTATCCTTGTCCAGGTCATAGACATAAACGGCCTCAGCGTTGCCGTTCGGCAGTTTCGTGGTATCCGATGCGCTATAGCCTGTTGGGCTTCCCCAGTATATGATGCAACGGCCTCCATCGTTACCCCAGCCTGAGTGTATGAGCTCTGGCCAGCCGTCCAGGTTCAGGTCAGCCATGTCCATGTTTCCGCCGGAGTCGGATTGCGCCTGCCAGTAGTTTCCAGAGGAGTATCCGGTCGCACTGCCGAACCAGATCCTTATGTAGCCACTGGCGCCGCCTGTGGCAAACGCTGACATCAGGTCATAGTAGCCGTCCCGGTTCGCGTCAAACCGCGGGTATATCTCCACCGCGCCGGAGTCCGAGGGGTTTGCGGACTCAACCTGAAGCCTCCGCGAGACATATATCAGGGGGTCCCACTGGCCGTCCCTGAAATCAGCCGGGGTGGTCTCAAGGTAGAAAGCTCCCGTCAGAAACATCAGCATGATATAAACCTCCTATTTATCATCCGGGGACAATTATTAATCCGGCCGTGGTAGCATGTCAAGCTGATCGGCTGTCAGTTGTGCCCTGTGCGGGATAAGAGTGCGAGCAACCCACTGCTGTCCATGTGAGATTGCAGACCAAAAGGCCCCTGGGTTAAAATCTCAGCATGATTGAACTCATCAGGCAGGTTCCGGATCAGATTGAGGGTTCGTTCAGGCTGGAGATACCTCGGATAGAGGCCAAAAGGGGCAGGATATACATCTGCGGAATGGGCGGTTCGGCCGCGGCCGGGGACATCCTGAGGGCCCTCGCGCCGGAAACGCCAATAGAGGTGCTGAGGGATTATCATCTGCCCGGGTTCATGTGCGAGGATGACGCGGTTGTGGCGGTGAGCTACTCCGGCAACACGGAGGAGACCCTCTCCGCATACAGCCAGGCAATCGCAAAGGGGGCCGCAATGCTCGCGATTGCCTCTGGCGGGAAGCTCCTGGAGGCCGCGAAAAATGATGGGGTTCCCCACATCGTGATACCTGGCGGTCTGCCTCCCCGTTGTGCGCTGGGCTGGCTTTTGTCTCCTTTATTGCTTGCGCTCGCGAGGGCAGGCATTATACCTGCCAGCCTTGAGGAAGATCTGAAGTCCGCGCCTGATTTCCTCAGGGATCAACTGCCAACGCTTGAGGGCCCGGACTCCCCCGCCCTTGACCTCGCTAACAAGTTCTACAACAGACTGCCTCTCGTCTACGCGTCCGGCAGGTTTTATCCGGTCGCTTTCAGGTGGTGCGCCCAGGTTAACGAGAACGCGAAGTCAATAGCCCACCCAGCCGCACTGCCGGAGATGAACCACAACGAGGTCTCTGGCATCGTCAACCCGAAGGGTTTCGTGGGCCAGGCGTGGGCGGTTTTCCTCCGGTTTCCGGAGGACTACGCGAGGACATCCGCGAGGGCAGACATAACCGCGGAACTCATCAGGGATTCGGTGATGGGAATAACCCACCTGAGACCGAAAGGGGACTGCACTTTGCATCGGGTTCTCTGGACCTTGCTATTCGGGGATGTGGTCAGCTATTATCTTGCCATAGCATACAAGGAAGACCCTTTTGCCATACCCAGGATTGATGTCCTGAAAGAGAGACTGGGGAAACTCTGAAACCTGCGTAGCGGGGGGCGCTGATCGCGAGGATTCTGAAACGACTGACGGATACTGATATCTCGCAAAGCCTCGCCGCGATCCTTGATCTTCAAGACATATCCAGCTTATAATATCAAGGTGATTAGGGCTGTGGTGTTTGATCTGGATAATACCCTCCTTGATTTCAACAGAATGAAAGAAGCGTCGGTCTCCGCGGCCGCGGAGGCCATGATTGACGCTGGACTTGCCGGCACGCGCGAGGAGATAATTGAGGGAATATACGAGGTCTACGAGCGCAAGGGTATAGAGGCACAGGATGTCTTTGACTCCTTTCTCGCGGAGAAGCTTGGCAGGGTTGAATACAAGGTCCTCGCGGCTGGCATAGTTGCATACAGGAGAGCAAAGACCGGCGCGATGAACCTGTTCCCAGGGACGCGTTACACCATAGTTGAACTTCTCAGGCGCGGCATAAGGCTTGGCATCCTCTCGGACGCGCCCGCGCTCCAGGCATGGACAAGGCTCGCGGAACTCGGACTTCACCACTACTTCGGGGCTGTCGTGACATACGATGACACCGGAAAGAGAAAGCCGGATCCCGAACCCTTCACGCTAATCCTGAAAAAGCTCGGGGTCCAGGCTCCAGAAGCCATCATGGTCGGGGACTGGGCTGAGAGGGATATGGAGGGAGCAAGACGGGTCGGGATGAAAACAGCGTTCGCCAAATACGGCTCTGGCCAGGAACCGCCACCAGGGGTGGATTATGTCCTTGGGGAGATCTCTGACCTGCTGGGTGTCATAGGAGAGAACGAGCAATGAAATACAGATGCGAGATGTGCGGAAAGGAGTTCCAGACATTCCCATCATGGGTGAAGAGAAGTCCCTTAACCGGAACCAGGTTCTGTTCGCGAGCCTGCGCGAAGAAAGCCCTGGGCATTGAACCGAACATAAAGAAATGCCTGTGGTGCGGCCGGGAGTTCACGCCGAAGAGCGCGAAATCCCGGTTCTGCTCCGTCGCCTGCTACTCGGCCTACTGCCATTCCAGGTGGACAGAAAGGGAGTGCCCGGTCTGCGGAAAGAGGATCAGGTTCAAACTGAACAGGTGGAATTCTAGCAAGAAATACTGCTC
>CBFGJU010000062.1:0-4411 GCA_965649155.1 Caldifarciminota bacterium
GGTCTTGATGCTCTTCCGGGTGGAGGCGCGGAGATTCTCTCGGAGCGTCTCCACCGCGAGCTTTTCCCCCGGAAGGCCGGTCCGGATACATGGCTAAGGGTCCACCGGGAGGCTCATTCCCTCGGAATAAGATCCAACGCGACCATGCTTTTCGGACACACCGAAACGCACGACGAGATAATCCGACACCTCTCACTTCTCCGAGACCTCCAGGATGAAACCGGCGGCTTCATGAGCTTTATTCCACTTCCCTTCCAGACCGGCAACAACCCGCTTGGCAATTCCGTGAAGCCCCTGTCAGCTCAGGAGATACTCCGTGTCATCGCGCTGTCCCGACTCTTCCTGGATAACTTCCCACACATAAAGGCCTACTGGGTGATGATGGGGCCACGGCTGGCCGCGGTCGCGCTGAACTCCGGCGCGGATGACCTTGACGGCACTGTTGGCGCGGAGCGCGTGGCACACTCCGCGGGCGCAGATAGCCCCCTTGGCCTTGCCGAGGGCGAGGTCAGGGAGATAATCCGGTGGGCGGAAGCTGTTCCCGTCAAAAGGGACGCGCTTTACAACACATTATGAGGCCGGCTGTCAGTTGTCATACGGATAAGGGCAGGCCCGCGCGCCTGCATGAAAACGGCGAACCGATATGATCCTCGGCAGGATACCCTATCTCAACTCCGATCCTTTCTTCAGAGGCCTGGCGGGACACAAGCTCGTGCCCATAATGCCCCGCGACGCGGGCGCTATGGTCTCAGCTGGCCTGGTTGACGCGACGATAATGCCCTCCGCGACATTCTTCTCTATGGAGGGCAAGGTCTTTCCCCTGAAAGATTTTTGCATTGCGGCAAGAGGTCCGGTGAGAAGTGTTCTCCTGTTCTCCCGTGTTGAGATGGGAAAGCTGGCCGGGGAGGAAATAGGAATAACCAAACAAACAGCAACATCCTCAGCGCTTCTTGATGTTCTCTTGAGAAAAGCCTTTGGCGTCCACGGGTTCACCTATACCGAGGATGATCTGTATTCCCGGCCAACAGCCTACCTTGCTATCGGCGACGAGGCCCTTTACCTGCGCAAGAGGCTCAGATCGTTCCCAGGCTACAAGGCATACGATCTGGGTGAGCTCTGGTATGATTGGACCGGTATGCCATTTGTCTATGCCCTCTGGGTCATTCGCGGGGACATTGACGAGACTTTGGCATCCGGTCTGGCGCGCGACCTGGCCTTCGCGCTTGCCGCAAACTTGAATGACCTGGATGGCCTGGTGGAGGAAAAAAGGCGCAAGCTCGGGCTTTCTCGTGCGGAGGCAATATCCTATGTCCGAGGGTTCGTTTATCGGATGGGACCTGCCGAAAGAAAGGGCCTCGCCAGGTTCAGGGAATTGCTGGGGGTATGACTCGCATCACCAGTGGTCAGGCTATTGAGCTTTTCGGGAATGCTTCCCTGCACCTTCTTGGAAAATCAGCGCACGAGACCCGCTGTCGCCTGAACGATCCCGGCAGGGTCACCTACATCGTTGACACGAATGTCAACTACACCAACATCTGCTCATCCCGTTGCGCGTTCTGCGCCTTCTGGAGGCCGGAGGGCCACCGGGAGGCCTATCTGATGCCTTTAAACGATTGGGAGGAGAGGCTCTCGGAGGCCGAGTCTGCCGGAATCACCACGGTTTTGCTTCAGGGCGGCCTTAACCCTGATGTCTCCCTGGAATACATGCTTGAGCTGGTCAGGATAGCAAGCAAATACAGGGTTCACCTCCACGCGTTCAGTCCGCCAGAGATCGCTTTCGTTGCAGAAAAAGAAAAAATATCAACCGGCGAGGTTCTGCAGGAGCTCTGGAATGCTGGCCTGAGAACCATTCCCGGCGGTGGTGCTGAGGTTCTCTCGGACAGACTGAGGGATGTTCTCAGTCCGCGCAAGGTCTCAGCTGATGGGTGGTTACGGATAATGCGCGAGGCGCACAGGGTCGGCTTCAGAACAACAGCTACCATGATGTTCGGGGTGGGGGAGTGGCCAGAGGAGATAATCGGACACATGGACGCTCTCAGGCGCTTGCAGGATGAAACAGGCGGATTCACCGCTTTCATAGCCTGGGATTTCAAGCCGGGGAACACACGCCTGGCCCATTTTCCGGTCTCCTCTCCTCTTCTTTATCTCAGGATCATAGCCTTTGCCCGGCTATATCTTGATAACTTTCCGCATATCCAGGCCTCCTGGTCGTCCCAGGGAAAGCGGATAGGGCAGGTAGCCTTGCATTACGGCGCGGATGACCTGGGTTCCTTGCTGGTTGAGGAGAATGTCATGCGTTCGGCCGGCCACAGGCTCACTGCGACGGAATCCGAGATAAGAACCCTGATAGAATCCGCGGGTTTCAGGCCAACCAGGCGTGACACCCTATACAATCTGATTGAGGGATAAAGGCATATCCCTTTTACCCTTTATCAGCCAACTGGCACGAGGTCTTGATCCGAGACAGGCGCGAGACACGCCCTTACGATCTGACCCTTCCCCTTACCATTGAAGGTATTATGCCAATCGCGCACACCCCCGCGAAAAGCAAGAACGCGACCCGGACGCTGATCAGGAAGGCTCCTGTGTTCTCCGGGGTTATCTGTGTCTTGCCTATTATTACTGCAAAAATGAGCATTACCGAGGCCATGCTGAGCATGTTGCCAACCAGGCGCATTGTTCCCAGGGTTCCGGACGCCACCCCGTAAAATCTCATTTCCACGGAGCTCATCACCGCGTTGGTGTTCGGAGAAGAGAACATGGCGAAACCAAGTCCCAGGAGTGCCAGGATGCCCACAACCAGGCCTATCGGTGTCAGTTGGTTCACGAATGCCATGAGAAGAAGCCCTGTTGCCGTGAGACCCATCCCTACTGATGAGACTATCCTGGGTTCAATCCTGTCCGAGAGCCTGCCAGCGAGTGGGGAGAATATGGCCTGGATGGAAGGTTGTGAGATCATCACTATTCCAGCGAGATGAGGGTTCAGGCCTTTGACATATTGAAGATATAGGCTCATCAGGAACCCAACCGCAAAAGTAGCGGCATAGTTTATCAAAGCCGCGAGGTTTGACATCGCGAATACCCTGTTGAACCTGAATAACCTGATATCAAGCACGGGGCTTTTTGACCTGATTTCCAGCAGGATAAACCCTGCGAACCCAGCCAGGCCCAGGCCTACAAGGCCAATTCCAAGCAAGGATGGCATGTGCGAAAGGCCGTATATCAAGCTGGTTATAGAAAGCGCATATATGCCTGATCCTGCCAGGTCCATCCTTTCCCCTTTCGCGCCAGCCCAATCGCCTCTGAGTTTCCAGAAAACCAGAACGATTATGAAAAGGCAGATGGGCAGGTTCATGAAGAAGACATAGCGCCAGCCAAGGTATTGTGTGACAACCCCGCCCAGGAATGGCCCCATTGATAGTCCGAGATAGACAGATGCGGTGTTTATGCCAAGGGCCTTGCCCCTTTCCTCTTTCGGATAGACAGATGTCAGAATCGCCACCCCTGTCCCGAAGATCATGGCCCCGCCTATGCCCTGCAGGACACGGAAAGCTACCAACAACGGTGCTGAAGGCGCGAGGCCACAAAGAAGCGATGTTATAGTCAAGGTGGCTATCCCGAACAGAAAGACCTTTTTTCGTCCGAATATGTCCGCGAGCCTGCCAAAAGGCAGGAGAAAAGCGGCCGCTGAGAGCAGGTAAGCTGTGGAGACCCACGCAAGGGTAACAGCATCCATGCCGAATTCCCTTCCCAGGGCCGGGAGCGCGAGGTTCACAGCGGAACCCATCAGTGGCGTCAGGAACGCGCTCGTCGCTGTTATGAAGAGGACAACTCCCTTGCTGACAGGTTTCCCGTTCATGCCTGATCCTGTCCTTCCCCGGCTATGGCAAAGACAAGCCCTATTTTACGGTTGACCGGAAGGGCTTTCGCGGCCTCCACGAGCGTTGTGCCGGTCGTGGTGATGTCGTCTATTATGGCTACAGGTTCACCAGGCAACGGCCCCCTGAACGCGAATGCGCCCTGCAGATTGGAAAGCCTGTCCTGGCCGGATAGCTCTACCTGCGGGGTTGTATAGCACCTCCTTCTCAGGCAATTCACGACCGGGATTCCCGTTATCCTTGATATGTGAAGGGCCAGTAGCCTGGTCTGGGAGTAGCCCCTCTCTCTGACGCGGGCACTATGGAGGGGAACTGGAACCAGTGAAGCAATACCTATACCATTCACTCTCCTGGCCATGAAAACGGCCATTTCCTTTGCCAGGCCCCTTATGCCGTGATATTTGAAGTCAACAACCAGGTTCTTAACCAGGCCCTCGTAGAGAAACGGTGCGAGGATTTCAAGTGTTTCGGTGGACTTCAGGTGTTTCCCGTAGAGTCCATCCAGATCTTTCCTGCATGAATCGCAGAGAAAC
>CBFGJU010000063.1:0-4407 GCA_965649155.1 Caldifarciminota bacterium
CCTATTTCCATCAGGAGGCCCTTTAGCCTGTGGTTCGCCTCTGGCACCATGTAGTTGTTGGCCCAGAAAAGGAATCCCACTATGAGCGCCGCGCCCACGAAAGGCCCCACTGCCAGCCGCTTTGCTGATATGCCGAGTGCTTTCGCGGCCATGACCTCGTAGTCCTGAGACATCCTGCCAAACGCGACCAGTATGGCCACCAGGACTGCCATAGGTGTGGTGAACGCGAGGATGAAAGGCAGTGTGTAGAGAATGACCAGGCCCACCGTTCCTATGGGCACCCCCTTCCTTATCAGGAGGTCCATGAGGTCAAACATCCTGTCCAGGAGCATTATGACCGAGAATGTGGCCAGCGCGCCCGCGAACGGAGCGACCGTCTGCCTGAGGATCATCCTGTCCAGGGTCTTCACGGGTGAAATTATATCAGTTTCCAGTTTCCTGTTTCCAGTTGTCTGCCAAACCAAAAGCCTGGGCATGGGTAGCATGTCTCTTGCGGGCTGGAAAGCCCGAGCCGGACCGGATCAGAGAGGGTTTTGGGCAAAGACCAGTCTTTTCAAGCTTGACAGGTGTGGGAAGAGCCTTTCCCCATCTGGCCTTGAAACACTGAAATCGCATCCAGAAGCCAGGTTGGTTGGTCGGGGGCAAAATTCGGGGAACTCAAAACCCCGTCTGGGTTAAGCCATTTTGAGACCAGCGGCGTGAAGGATCACATGGCAGGCACGGGGGCCTTGCCCTACATTATAATTTATCCGTGAAGGGTGTTGTTCTGGCGGGAGGCCTGGGAACCAGGCTTTACCCGCTGACCAAGATAACCAACAAGCACCTTTTGCCCGTGTATAACAAGCCGATGGTGCTTTATCCGTTGATGAAAATGGCAGAGGCGGGCATCAGGGATGTTCTTTTGGTGACGGGCGGTCAGCACGCGGGTGATTTCCTCAGGCTCCTGGGGAGCGGAAAGGAACTCGGCCTCCGGCTGGCCTACACCTATCAGGAGGGCGAAAAAGGAATAGCGGATGCCCTTTCTCTGGCAGAGGACTTCTCTGACGGGGAGCCGGTTGTCGTCATACTTGGAGACAACCTGTTTCAGGAACCCCTGGGCCCATTTGTTGAGAAATATCCAGGCCGCGGCGCCATGATACTCCTCGCAGAGGTGCCTGACCCCGAAAGGTTCGGCGTTCCCGTGATAGAGGACGGAAAGATAAAAAGGATAATTGAAAAGCCGGAGAAGCCGCCTTCTCGGTTCGCGGTCACGGGGATATATTTCTACGACGCGAGGGTTTTCGGGGTGATAAGGGGCCTGGAGCCATCCGGGCGCGGGGAACTGGAGATAACCGATGTCAACAACTGGTATATAGAGCGCGAGGAAATGCGGCACGGTGTCCTGTCCGGTTGGTGGACGGACGCGGGGACATTTGAATCACTCTTCAGGGCATCAACATTGATAAGGGAAATGGAGGTTGGAAGATGATCCTGCTTACTGGCGCGTCAGGATGTCTGGGCAGACTGCTGGCAGACCTGCTTGAAGGGGTCTGGGCCCCCTCAAGGCAGGAGATGGACATGACGAGGCCTGACGAAATTTGCAAGGCAATATGCAGGAAAAGACCCAGGGCCATAGTCCACGCGGGGGCATGGACGGATGTGGACGGATGCGAGGCCGATCCTGACAGAGCCTTTGCAATCAACTGGCTGGCCACCAAGGCCGTGGCCTCAGCCGCGATAAAATGCGAGGCCATCCTCATCTACATATCAACAGATTATGTCTTTGACGGCGCGAAACCGATTTACTCGGAGCACGACGAACCCAATCCCCTGAATGTCTATGGAAAGACCAAGCTATGGGGCGAGAAGGAGGTTCTCAGGGTTCCGACAGGCTATGTTGTCAGGACATCATGGGTATTCGGCCCTGGAGGCAAGAGCTTCCTGAGCAGGTTCCTGGACATCGCCGCGGCCGGCAAACCCCTGACCGCCATAGCCGACCAGGTTTCAAGGCCAACCTACGCGCCGCACCTGGCGAGCCTTCTTCTGGATTTTGCAAGAGCGCGCCTGCCATTTGGACTCTATCACCTGGCCGGAGCGACCGACGCGACCTATCTTGATTTCGTCACCAGAGGCCTTGACCTGGCAGGACTGAAGGCGGATGTGATGGCCGTGTCATCCTCAGAGATGGCAAGACCAGCAAGGAGGCCGGCCCGCTCATCCCTCTCCTCCTGGGCATACACAGCCTTGAGCGGGAAGGGTATTCCGGGATGGGAAGAAACCCTCAAGGAGTATGTTGAATGGTGGAAGGCTTCAAGAGAGAGATAACCGAGCTCGCCGGCCTGCTGGAAAACATGGCCGGGGGCGAATTTCTGGCAAGGATAGCCGAGGCCTCAAGTCTGATAACGGAATCGCTGAGAAACGGGGGGAAAGTCATGGCCTGCGGAAACGGTGGCTCCGCGGCCATTGCCCAGCACCTGGTCGCTGAGCTGGTTGTCAGGTTCAGGAGGGAGAGGTCGGCCCTGGCGGCTATATCCCTTTGCTCTGACACATCAGTTATGACGGCTTTGTCCAACGACATGGGCTACGAGAACATCTTCGCGAGGCAGATAGAGGCCTTGGGCAGGGATGGGGATGTCCTGGTTGCCATGACCACATCCGGCAGGAGCCAGAACATAGCCAGGGCAATAGCCGCGGCGAGGGAAAAGGGCGTGAAGGTTGTTTATCTTTGCGGCCAGGAAACCCAACACCCGGAAGCGGATGTTGTGATACCCGTTCCCTCGCGAAACACCGCGAGGATCCAGGAAATTCATACCCTCACGATTCACCTGATAGCCGGGGAAGTGGAGGAGAGGTTTGCGGGATAGGTTTCTCTACTTCCTGGTAGGCATATCCCTCGCCTGGCTCGCGCTCTCCCTCGTATACGACAGACAGAACCCCAGGCCGGATTTCGCTCACGACTACGCGGCCGGCCTCCTGATCAGGACCGGCCAGGCCGGCATGATATATTCCTCTGATCCCTCGGAGGCATCCGGCAATCTGCTCATGCCGGCAGAGGTCATGGGGGCCATGAGGGCAAGGGGATACGACGGCCCATACATACCGAGGTTCTTTTCCCACCCCTTCTACGCCATCATGATGGTTCCATTAACATTCCTGCCCTATTATCCCGCATCGGCAGTTTTCCTGGGCCTGCAAATAACCCTCATGTGCCTGGTTATCCTGGCGATTTTCAGGGGCCGCGAACCGTGGCAGGCCGCTCTGGGGATAACCTTGTTCCTGCTGTTTTATCCAGTCCGTTATGGCCTTGAGATAGGCCAGGCAACAGGTTTTCTGATACCCGCGGCCGGATATTTTATCCTGAGGCCACGGAAGGTCATTTCCCAGGTCGGCCTCGCGCTCGGGTTTCTCATCAAGCCCGCGCTCATCCTTCTGCCCCTGCTCTTTATCACGGAAAGGGGATGGCGCGGCATCCTGGTTTTCGCCGGGACATGGCTATTGGCCTCGGTAGCCGCGATTCTCCTCCTGGGAAAGGGGATATTCGCTCAGTATGTGGGACTGGTTTTTGAGAGGACAAACCTTCTCTACATCAGCGCGGACATGCAATCAGCCCTCGCGATCCTCTACAGGATATTCGTAGGGACATCCGAGCACGCGGAAACGAACACTGCGCTCCTGGCCGTTCCGCTGTGGCTGAAGGCAATAAACTGGGCCTGGATTGTGGTTGTGCTGGGCCTGGCGGGCTGGCGCGTCTGGAAAACAAGGGATCAGGCTTGGCGTGGTTCGCTCCTGGTCATCGCTTCCCTTCTCGTTGTTCCGTTCGCGTCCGCACACTACTTCGGCCTTGCGCTGGTCCCCATGTTTTTTCTGACCCTCAAACGAGCCAGGCCCGTGGCCTACCTGCTGGCAGGGGCGGGTTTTCTGTTCATGGAGATCCCAAGGGCTTATTACATCGGAGGCCCCGCTCTCCGGTTTTTCTGCCTCAACCTGTTCGTGGGCACCCTATTTTTATTCGCTGGCTACACGATCGGCCCGAAGCGATCCTCTTGTTCCCAGCCAGTAACAAGCAACTGACAACCCAGTTTATTTACCCCATATGGAACCTAGCTTTATAATTTATTCCTATGAGCAGGTCTATTCTGATTGGCTTGATGCTTTTGCCAGGGTTGGTCGCGTCCCAAAATTGCTACGAGGACGCGAAAGGCGTGGACAGTTATGTAGAGTTTCTCAGGACAGTGGAGAAGAGAGTTAGGGAGCACGAAAGCGATATAGTATCTTCAGACACAGTTATTGCCGAGGATGGCATCGTGACCTACTGGTACTTAATGCCCCTGGAAATCGCCGACACTGTCTACTCCCACACGCGAGTCGGGCTCATCAAATCCTACGACCCCAAAACCTGGAAGTTAGTCTCTTTAGATCTGGGCTTCT
>CBFGJU010000064.1:0-2699 GCA_965649155.1 Caldifarciminota bacterium
TGGGTGACTTACAGGACAAGGGACACGGAGCTCTTCGGTAGCTTTACATCAGATCTCATTCCTGAGTTTTGGGTAGCTTTGTATTTTGAGCTCGCGCGCATGGGAACCTGACATTCCGAGTTCGGCACCAGGAGATACGGGTTGATTACGGGTGAAAATCAAGAAATTGGCTTTAATTTAGGCCAATTTGAGACCAGCGGGGCTAAGGATTACTGCCTTTGAATTCCTCTCATGGTGGCCTTCATAATTCCCACGACGGCAATCGCACTATCACGAAACACGATTGTGATGCTTGAGTTGAAAAAAATCATGGAGGTTTTCCGGACAGAGACAAAAACCATCCTGGCTGTTGTCCTGGGCGTTTTCTCGGCCCTTTTGTTGGTGAGCCTCGTTTTTCAGGATTGCCAGTTCAAAAGGCGTTTTGACACTATAGAGTCGCGTCTGGACACCCTGACGGTTCTCCACCGAAATCTTGAAACTCGTATCGGCGAAATGGAACCCGGTGGGTTTGCTGGAAGGGGTGAGGTGAGCAGAGAAACTATGGGCGCCGGAATTTCAGGCGGGAACACAGGAGCCAGTGCACTGGATTCAGGGGCATATTGCGCCTCAAGGAATCCCGCAGTGTTTCATTATCCATGGTGCGAGCACGCGCAGAAGATAAGTCCTGGAAACCTGATCTGGTTCAAAACCAGGCAGGAAGCCATAAAAACCGGCAGAAGGCCCTGCAGGGTTTGCATACCGTGAGTTCATCCCGGAGATGCGCGACTACTTGAAATGGGCTAGCGGTTGTGCCATAATTTGACGCTATGAAAAAATTCGCCCTTGCAATTGTGCTGGCGTTCCTTCTCGTTTCGTGCGAGGAGGCAATAGAGAGGATACCGAGAACAACCGTGGTTGTCTCGGTTGGTTCCGCGGGTCCCGCGCTGAACGCGCTCCTGCAACTCCTTCCCGATGGGTTCCAGATCAACCCCCCTGCTGACTGGGACACCTTCAGCCTGGAAACCGCGATAGCCGGCGTCCTCGTTGACGGCGTGCCATGCGACTCCGCGACGGTGAATGTCGCAGGAACCATCCTGCCCTATGACTCAACCACTGGCCTCTATGTGCCCATAGATGCGGACGGATTTCCCGTGTTCCTTCAGCTTGGTGCTGGTGACCCTGTAACCATCTACTCCCCACATGATACCATCACCGGAGTGATCCCCCAGTGCCCAGAGATAGTCAACCTTGTTGTTCCGGATTCCCAGCAGGCCAATACAGCAATGAATGTGAGCTGGTCATACAGCTCGGGAACTCCGGACTCCGTGATGATCAGCTTCAAGATACCAGGCAGGGACACCTACACAAAGATAATTGGCGGCCAGAACACATCCTATGTGATACCATCGGACAGGATAGACACGGTTGGCCTCGCTTCGGTTTCGGTTTCATCCCTTGTCCTGGAAACAGACCTGAGCGGCGCAACCCCTGGCAGTTTCATCCTCTACAACAAGTCTGACTTCGCGCCTGTGGTGATATATTAGTTCCTGCTTCTCCGTTCCCGGCCACTGATCTTTTGTGCGAGGAACGATGAAGGATTAGCGAGCGGCTAATGCGAGAGGACGAGGGTCCGGTAATAGGACTTGAGATACACATTCAGCTTGCCACCAGGAGCAAGCTGTTCTGCTCCTGTCCGATTGATCCCGGAGCAGAGCCAAATACCCTGACTTGTCCGGTCTGCCTAGGCCATCCTGGCTCCTTGCCTGTTATGAACCGAGAGGCACTCAAGGCAGGCGTGATGCTGGGCATCGCGCTCGGAGCTGAGATAAGGCGCAAGACCAACTTCTATCGGAAAAACTACTTTTACCCCGATCTGGCAAAGGGCTACCAGATAACCCAGCACTCCTCGCAGATAGCCTACGGAGGCCGGCTTGAATTCCTATGTGATGGCGCGAAATCAGTCAGGATAACCGGTATAGCCATAGAGGAGGAAGCCGCTAGGACGGTCTATACCGAGGATGGCCACGCGCTCCTTGATTTCAACAGGTCCGGTATTCCCCTCCTTGAGGTGATAACCGAGCCTGACCTCCGGAGCGCGCCCGAGGCAAGGGCATTTCTTGAGGCCCTGAGGCTCATCGTTCGTTACCTGGGAATATCCGAGGGAGACATGGAGCGTGGCCAGATGAGGGTTGACACGAATGTCTCGTATGTGCTTGATGGGATCCAGGGTAGCAGGGTTGAGATGAAGAACATAAACACATTCAGGGCAGTCCAGGACGCCATTATCTACGAGGCGGAGAGGCAGAGAAATCTCCTCGCGAGTGGCAAACCCGTTGCCAGAGAGACCAGAGCCTGGGACGAATACCTTGGCCAGAGCGTTCCCATGAGATTGAAAGAGGTTGCCTCGGACTACAGGTTTTTCATTGAACCCGATCTTCGTCCGCTGGTTCTTGATGACGCGCTTTACCGCGAAGCCCTGGCGGCTGTTCCGGAACTCCCGGAATCCCGATTCAGTAGGTATGTCAGGGACTATGGCCTCGCGGAACAGACCGCGAGAGCCCTCATTTCCTCCAAGGAGCTCTCGGATTACTTTGACCGGGTCGCATCAGGAGTCCTGGACAGGAAGAGGGCAGGGAATTTTGTTGCAGTGGAGGTCGTCGGGGCCATGAGGGCAAGGGGGGAATCCGTGGACGACTTTCCGGTGAAGCCGGATGACCTCG
>CBFGJU010000064.1:2709-4401 GCA_965649155.1 Caldifarciminota bacterium
CTTGCTGTTGACGAGAGCAGGCTTTCCCTTTCCTCAGCGAAATCCGCGTTCGCGAAGGCCCTTGAGACCGGGCGGCCTCCGGTTGAGATCGCCAACCAGGAGGGCCTTTTTGAGTCCTCAGCCGAGGCCGATCTCCTGGCCTGGGTTGACGAGGTTATATCTGCCTGCCCGGAAGAGGTTGAAAGGTTCAAGGGAGGCAAGGAAGGCGTCATTGGGTTTCTCGTCGGCCAGGTCATAAAAAAATCAGGCGGGAAGGCCGATCCAAAGAGGATAAGAGAAATAATGGAGAAAAGGCTCAGGGGTTAAGTATTCAGTGGTTTTATTTGAGCCTATATTCCGACCATCCTGGTGACCAATCCTATCGGCACGGCCTCAAAATAGCGGTTGACCACGGTCACCCCGTCCGGAACCGGAGATATTATCTCCTCGCCCGGCATCTCCCTGACCTGGTAATACGACATTCCCTCCTGGGTCAGCAGCTTGTCCCGGCTCACCGAGAGATAAAAGGGCTTCCCCAGGGCCTTTGCTATGAGCGCGAGGCCATGGGTTCCTGTCTTGTTGTAGAAATACTCCGGCCCGACCGCGTCCGCGCCCATCACCACCATGTCGCAATCCCCGACGAATCCGGCCAGGGCCGAATCTGTCCCTATGACGACCTTTATGCCTATCCCGGCGAGCTCCCTTGCCAGGCTCAGGCCCTCCATTCCAGGCCTTGATTCCGTGAGGTAGACCAGGAAATCTTTTCCCTTTGCCTTTGCCTCCAGAAACGAGGCCAGGATCGTGCTTGAACGGGAATAGGTCAGGACCTTTGTCCCGGTTTCCACGAGGCCAGAAGTCTCGTTGACTGCCCTGGCAAAGGCCTTCCGGTGTTCATGTAAAAAAGCCCAGATTATCTCCCCGGTTCCGGCCATGCCAGCGTGTTTTTTTATTTCCAGGGCCAGGTTAATCACCGAGGCCATGTCCGGCCTCGCGGCAAGGAGGCCGTCGGCTATCTCCGTTGCCGGGAGATAATCCGCGTGTTTCAGGGCAATGGTCGCGGCCTTTTGCAATATCTCGGCCGCGCCGGAGACGCTGTCCCCGGCAAGGGCCGCGAGGTCGTCCTTGAGTGCCATGGAGAAAGTATAATCTTAGCGTGTGAGCTTATGCCACTTTGCCATAGATAATGTGTGGTTCAATCATCGTGAGGCCACGCCCAGAGTTCTGTGGTGCTATTGTTTCAATCTCTTCAACTCCCATTTTTGTTGCGAGGGCTCTCAGAAGCCCAAACCCTCTGGATACCTTGCCCTCAGACCAGAGAAAGCCAATGCACCTATTTTTTCTATTTGGTAGAGGAAGCCAGACTGTAAGTCCCCAAGCCCCAGTGGTTTGGCCCCATAAATATTTACCCCCGATCATCCCCACCATCATTGGCTCCAACCTCCAATGCTGATATGAACACTGATACCGACCCAAAATAAGGTGGTAAGGAGGAACAGTCGGCACATTATCCATCAATGAGCAGTCGCCCACTCCCGTTGATTCAAAAACTACCCGCACCCCGGTGTAGATGGGTCTGAAACCCATCTTCTCGTAAAACCCCCTGGCTTCATCCTCTGGCCGGACTGTTATGAGATCGTGCCCGCACGCTTGCGCTCTTTCCAAAGTGGCTTCTATGAGTGCTCTGCCAACCCCCTTACCCTGGTGATCCTTATG
>CBFGJU010000065.1:0-4347 GCA_965649155.1 Caldifarciminota bacterium
AGTGGTGAAAAGCCTGAGGTTCGTGCCCGGAATAGCCCTTACCCTTGAGGACATAGGGAACCAGAGAATAGTCTTTCTGAGGCCGCCTCTCAGGAAGTTCGCGAGGAAGTATGTTAGCTTTGGCGAGGAGAAGATGGGTTATCACGAGAGCAGGACCTGCTCCGCGAGAAAGCCATGGTATAGGCTTCCTGATCTTGAGCCAGCGCAACTTCTGATCTCACGCCGCTATGGAGAAAGGTTCTTCCTTCCGATAAATCAGGCTAGTGCGCTGGATGATTGCGTTTTCTATGGCTTGGACTTCAAGAACAGAAGGCAGATGAGATCACTCGTTTCATTTGTGAATTCCACATTCTTCATGCTTCATCACCTGCTACACTCCTATCATCTTACCGGAAGCATAACGGTCGCGGAGCTGGACAGGATACACCTCGTAAAGCTCCTGGTCCTGAAACCCGCTCATGCGACCGGGCGCATGAGATCAGCCCTCAGGCCCCTCTCCTCCCGCCCCATAAAGTCCATATTTGAGGAGCTCGGCCTGGCCAAGCCGGAGAGGGATTTCTCCAACATAGACCCGATGAAGATAAGGCTTGATAAGGTCATGCCGGACCGCCTTGAACTTGATGACGCGGTTCTGGAAGCTTTAGGATTTGAGAGTGAGCGAGAGCGCAGAGAGATTCTCTTGGAGTTATACCAGGGGCTCGTGGCCCTGGTAAAGGATAGGCTGATGAAGGCGAGAAGCGTGGAGGAGACCGAAGAAGAGGACGCGGAATGGACCAGGACGCGAGGAAGATAAGAAAGAAACTGAAGAGGATGGGTTGGCGCAAGAGGAGGGAGTATGTCAACAAGCTCTTCTCGGAACAGCTGGCAAAGGAGATCAGAGAAGATCATCCGGACATCAGCCCAGGCAAGACTGCCATGGACATCATAAGAAAGAAGGTTGAGGGAAGGGAACCCTCCCCCTATAACCAGGAGACGCTCATTCGGATGGTGTGGAATATTCTCTTTCCCGGAGTTGAACCCCCCAAAGAAGAACCCATGTTCCTCTTCTGAGCTCTTTCCCTGGCCTGGCCAACATTTTACTTTGATCCAGGTTTCCCTTTTGCCTTATAATATCACTCGTGCCGGAGCAGATAATCCCTTCCCCAATAACCGAGGAGATGCGCACCTCTTATCTGGATTACGCCATGAGCGTGATAGTTGGGCGCGCGCTCCCGGATGTCCGTGACGGACTCAAGCCCGTTCAGAGGCGAATCCTCTTTGCCCTGCGGGAGCTCGGCCTCACCCCGGACAAGCCCTTCAGGAAATCCGCTACCGTTGTTGGCGAGGTCATAGGAAAATATCACCCCCACGGGGAATCCGCTGTCTACGACGCGCTGGTCCGGATGGCGCAGGACTTCTCCCTGCGCTACATGCTCGTCCAGGGACAGGGAAACTTTGGCTCAATAGACGGAGACCCGCCGGCGGCATACCGCTACACGGAGGCGAGGCTGTCGCGCGTCGCGACCGAGCTCCTTACGGACATAGACCAGGAAACCGTTGATTTCATCCCGAACTTTGATGGCAGGTTGCAGGAACCGGTCGTTTTGCCCTCCGCTTTTCCGAACCTGCTCGCGAATGGCTCATCGGGCATTGCTGTCGGCATGGCCACGAACATTCCTCCCCACAACATATCCGAGCTCGCGGATGGCCTCGTTGCCCTCATTGACGATCCGGATCTCCCTGACGAGAAGCTGTTTTCACTGGTGAAGGGCCCGGACTTCCCCACCGGCGGCGTCATCCTGGGCGAGAAGGGTATAAGGGATGCATATTCAACGGGTAGGGGCAGGATAGTGGTTAGGGCCCGTTACAGGATAGAGGAAAAGGCAAAGAAGCCCCCGGACATCGTCTTCACCGAGATCCCCTACATGGTCAACAAGACAGTGATAATAGAACAGATAGCCGCCCTGGCCAGAGAAAAAAAGATAGAGGGCATAGCGGATCTCAGGGACGAGTCGGACAGGGAAGGGATGCGTATAGTGGTGGAGCTCAAGAAGGGCTTTGACCCTGAGGTCCTGGTCAGACAGCTCTTCAAACACACGGCCCTGCAGACCACATTCGGCGCCATCCTTCTCGCGCTGGACGGCCTCCAGCCCAGGCTGATGACCCTCAGGGAGATGATGACCAAGTTCCTCGCGCACAGGGAAGAGGTCATCACCAGGCGCACCAGGTTCCGTCTGGCCAAAGCCCAGGCCAGGGCGCACATCCTTGAGGGTTTTCTGAAGGCCCTGGACATAATTGACGAGATAATAGCCGTGATAAGGGCATCCGAGGAGGTCTCCTCCGCGAGGTCTGCCCTCATAAATGATTTCGGTTTCTCCGACGCGCAGGCAAAGGCCATCCTGGAGATGAGGCTCTCCCAGCTCACCCGGCTTGAGGGGGACAAGATAAGATCCGAGCATGCCGACTTGCTCAAGGACATAGAATACTACAACTCCCTGCTTTCAGACCGGCGCCTCCTCCTCTCGGTCATAAAGGACGAGATAGCTGATATAAAAAAGAGGTTCGGGGACGATAGGAGAACCACCATAGCTCCGGAGGAGGGGGATTTTGAGGCAGAAGAGCTCATCCAGGAGGAGGATGTCGTTGTCCTGGTGACGAAGGAGGGCTACATAAAGCGCATTCCCCTCCGCCAATACAGGACATACAGGCGCCGCGTCCAGGGAAGGAGCGCTCTCTCCACATACGAGGATGACTGGCCCATAGCGACCAAGATAGCCTCAACCCACTCCTACACCATGTGGATAATGAACAACGGAGCGGTCTACTGGATGAAGACATACCGGGTTCCGCAAGCCAGCTTCGGCGCGAAGGGCAAGCCCCTTAGCCTGTTCTTCAAGACAAGGGAGGAGGAGTATGTCGTTGACGCGCTGGTCTTTGATCCTGAGGCTGACACCGAGAAGTTCCTGGTCATCGGCACCCGTGGCGGCCTCATAAAGAAGGTCAAGTTCGCCGATGTCCTCAAGGGGCGCAAGGGCACGCCGGTTATAACCCTGAAGGAAGGAGATTGCGTGGCGGACGCTGTTCTGGTTTCGGACGAGGATGTCGTCATGGCAAAGGAGGATGGCAGGGCAGTCCGTCTGAGGCTCAAGGACATACCCGCGAGGTCAAGGAGGGCCGGCGCGGTAAAGGGGACCCGAGGCGCGCGGGTTGTCTCCCTGGTTCCGGTTGGAAAGAAGACCGTTCTTTTTACCATAACCGAGCAAGGTTGCGGAAAGCGTTTTGACCCTAACCAGGAGGACGATGGCCGCCTGCAACTCCATCCTCTGGGCAGGGGCTCAAGGGGCGTTGTTGTCCAGCGTGTCACCAAAAAGACCGGCAAGCTTGTGAAACTCCTGGCGTGCGAGGACGAGGGCCAGATGGTCGTCCTTACAGAAGGGGGCGTTTCCGCGCGGATAGATGTTTCCGGCGTTCCGGCATACAGGCGGGATTCCCAGGGTGTAGGCATAATGACCGTGGCCGAGGGGGACAGGGTCGTGGACGCGTCCTTGGTGCCACGGGAAGAGGAGTAGGCGCGATCTCCTGCCCTGGCACTGATCTGTTTCTGAACCGAACCGGTTAGTTTTTCCTCTTCTCAGCCGCGCGCCTCGCCTCCTCGTAGACCTCAAGATACTCCCCTAACTTCTCCGGCCCCCACGCGAACCGTTTCCCGAAACCCGCGATGCGCTCCCTGTCCCATTGCCTGCTGAACGCCTCGGTTATCCCCCTGGCTATGTCCGCTGGGTCACGAGAGTCCACGAGAACGCAATTGTCCTGGCTGATCAGCTCCTGTGGGATATTCCTGTCAGCCAGAAATGGCGTGCCGCAGAGCATTGCCTCCATGTAGCTGAGCGCGAATCCCTCGGAGTGGCTCGGCAGGGCAAAGAGGTCAGCCGCGTTGTAATACAGGCTCATTTTCTCCCTGGGGACCGGCCCTGTCAGGGTGATCCTCTCCGAAAGCCCGAGCTCGCGAATAAGCTCCCTGGCCTCTGGTTCGCGAGGGCCATAGCCTATCATCACCAGCCGCGCCTTTTCGCCTGTGTCCATGCTCGCGTCCCCCCGAATTATTATGCGGCCGCCGCCCCTCAGCGTCACGCGCGCGCCATCCCTGATTATCAGGCGAGGTGATCCTTCCATGTCCAGCCGCGCATCCCCCTTCAGAAGGGAGAAGGCTTTTATAAGCTCATTTTCGCCCTTGCGCCCGGTCATTATGCCCGAAAAAAGAACGATCCTCTCGTCCGCGGGAAGGCCGAGGCTTTCCCTGGCCCTTTCCCTGGGCATGATGCTGAAAAGATTTGGGTTGACCGCGTTTATTATCACCCTGGCCGGCGT
>CBFGJU010000066.1:0-11936 GCA_965649155.1 Caldifarciminota bacterium
ATGTTCTTTTTCGTCATGAGAAGATACTGGCCGGACAGGCTCCCTCCACTTGAGAATGTAAGTTCCGAAAACATATCCGAGTCTCTCTCGTCAGCGTTCAGGGAGGCCTTAAAGGTTGATTTCCACGCCGTCTTTGAGGAGGATGTGATTGACAGGGTGCCGGTGTCCGGGAAGGCCCGGGAGGGCATGGCCGATCTGGTGTCTCGGCTCATGGATTTTCATTTTGAAACCGCCCCTTTGGATGTCGTGGGCGCGATTTACGAGAACCTCATTCCCCACGAAGACCGCTACAAGCTTGGACAATACTTTACTCCTGTGCCAGTGGTTGATCTCATCATAACCCTAACAGTCAACTCTGGCAATAATGTCCAGATACTTGACCCAACATGCGGCACAGGAACCTTTCTCCAGAGGGCGTATGACTGGTTCAGGTCCAGACACGGCACGAGAAAGCACGAGGAAATAATCCCCCGGCTTTGGGGAGTGGACATCGCCAGCTTCCCCGCGGAGCTGGCAACCGTGAACCTATACAGGCAAGACCCCTCCCGCTACGAGGACTTCCCCCGGATAATCAGGGAGGACTTTATGAAGCTCTCTCCAGGCCACAGCGTTGAATTCAGGCATCCCATCCAGGAGCAATCTGTCGTGGAGAGCCTGCCCCGGTTCACCGCCATAGTGGGTAATCCACCATATGTGCGTCAGGAAAACATTGAAAGGGTTTCCGCGGGCTACAAGAAGCTATTAGCCGAAACCCTCAAGCGCGACGGCTACGAGATGGAGATAAAGGGCACAACAGACATCTTCACCTACATATTCCTTCACGCGCTAGCGCACCTCTCGGATAGGGGAAGGCTAGGATTCGTAACCTCAAACGCCTACACCTCCACCGAATACGGCACGGAGTTCAAGAAGGCCCTCCTGGATAACTACACCCTGAGATATATCGTCGCGAGCTGGGCAGAACCCTGGTTCACTCAGGTTGAGGTCAACACGATAATCACGATCGTTGAGAACCTCAGGCCAATGGATGAGGGGGACCCGGTTCACTTCGTCTCCCTGAAAAGGCCGCTTGACGAGCTCGCGCCAGAGGAGCCTTTCCAGCCTGCGAGGCACTGGCAGAGATTGCACGCCCTCAAGGGCTTTATAGAGGCCGCGCCATTCAAGGCCCAAAAGACCATCATGTGGCGGGGCCATGATATGACCGTCTACGAGGACGAAAACATGCGGGTGATCTCTCTGCCCCAGAAGGCTCTCCTCCCGGACGAGAACTGGATGGTCTATCTCCGGGCGCCGGATGTGTATTTTGAGCTTATTGGAAGGATCGGAGAGAGATTCGTCAACCTTGGCGAAATAGCGGATCTCAGGTTTGGCCTCAAGTGCGGAATAAAGGAGTTCTTCATCCTCTCGGACGAGGATGTGAAGATACACAAAATAGAGCCCGAGCTCCTGAGGCCCGTGATAACCAGCCCTTCAAGGATAACCGACAGCCTCGTCGCAAAGCCGGACGCGTGGCTCTTTGTGTGCGACCTGGACATGAAGGATCTCAGAAAATACTATCCCAACGCTTGGCGCTATGTCAAGGACGGGGAAACCAGGGAGACCAGGGGCGGCCACGGACAGCGCCGGAGGGGCATAAGGTTCCCGGATGTGCCCTCTGTGAAGCACTTCAAGAGGTGGTATACCTTGCCGGAACAGGAGGCATGGGACTTTTTGAGCATGAGACTCATCGGCGAAAGAATAATCTTTTCGGAGAACCCAGACGCCATTTGCGCCTCTGACAATTTCTTCATCGGAAACATTAAAGACAGGGAACAAAGGGAATTTTATCTGGCCATCCTGAATTCAACCATTACTTTACTCCTGGTAGAGCTTGCGGGTAGGGTAAATCAGGGCGCCGGGGTCATGAATTTCTACGGGCCTGAGCTTGAGAACCTGCCTATCCTGAAGGCTGAGGAAGTTGCCCCCGCCCTCAAAAAGAAGATCATCTCCGCCTACGATAAGCTCAAGGCCCGCGCGCCGCTGAGGATAAGCCAGGAGGTCAAACAAAAGGACAGGGAGAAGCTGGATAGGCTCGTTCTTGAAGCTCTGGGACTTGATCCGGATAGTTATCTGCCCAGGATCTACGAGGGCCTGGCGAGGATGGTCTCGGAGAGGGTGGGCCTGGGGAAACTTCGCAAACAGAAGGCCAAAGAGACAAAAGAAAAGGACATCCAGAAGATAATTGACCGGATAATAGAATCTCTTTCGGCCGAGGGCAGGATCAGAGGCTTTCCGGAGGCGTTCGTGCCGCCGAGGACTGATTGCGATGTGATCCCCTTGCCGGGGAAGCTTCTTGAACACGAGGAATTCATGGGTTCGCTGGTTCTCAAATCAGAAGGGAAAAAGCTTGAAATCTCGGACAAGCTCTCCAACCTGAAAAGGCTCTTTGTCTTCTACGGGGCAAAGCCGGGAAGGCTTGCCATAAGGGTTCCGAAAGACGAGACCATAGTCCGAAAAGCCATAGAGAATTTCAAGGCATATGCTATTGAGATCAGGAACGAGCTGGAATCACGGCTCGCGGAGATGACCGGCGACCAGATTCAGGCCAGGATATTGCTCTCAAGGGTCCTGGACGAGCTGGGACTATCAGCGGCCCTGAACAACCGAAACCCTACTGCCCCGTAATTTTATTTAGCTGGCCCAGATTTCTCCTTTACCCGTCCGTATTCCTCAAGGTATGCCCTGGCTATTTCGGGTGAGCGGATTATCAGAATGTTCTCGTCGTTCCTGGTGTTCGCGGACTTGGTGAAGTTATAGCTTCCGGTTATCACGACCGAGGAATCAATTATCATGACCTTGTGGTGAAGGGTTCTATTCTTTGAAAAATAGACGGGAATCCCCTCGCTATTGAGCGATGACCATACGGAATTCTCATCCTTGAGCTGAGATCCGTTGAAGATCCCTTCAACAGCCAGGCCCTCTTTGCGCTTGCCGATCATGGCTCCAGATATATTTTTGTCCGTGAACGAATAGACCATGAACCTTATCTCTTTCCTCGCCAGACCGATCTCGGATACAATGTGGCCCGCGACCCCGTCCTCCGGCGCGAAGTAGTTCTCAATCTCCACTCCATCAATGATGAAACAGCAATCCGTGTTCCTCGGCGAACCCGCGCCGAAGTGCCCGTCCCACATCTCCCGGAATTCGGCCTCGTAGTTGGCCGCCAGAGCTGGCGAGAAAAGCGCGATAGCGTTGTCGTAGTTGAGCGACGAACCCCGTTCGGTCAGGTTATAGCTGCCAGTCCAGACAACAGAATCATCTATGACCACGAACTTGTTGTGCATGAGGGGATTCCTGCTGTCGGTTTTGATGGGAATGCCAGCGTCGCGCAGGCGTGAAACGCCCCAGGAGATAGAGTTATCCGTCTCGGTGACGACCATTATCTCTATCTCGCCCCCCCTGGCAATGAGCGCGTTTATCACCTCTGGATTATCAAGCTCATAGTAGGCCATGTGGACTTCTCTCTTCGCGCCGCGGATGAGCTCGGATAGCCGGAACTCCGGCTGGCACTGGCTCGTGAAATATATCTCCCAGAAGGCTCCCTCGTGATGCCGGGGGGGAACCACCTGATAAAAAAACCGCTTGGCTCCAGGGGAAATGAAAACCGCTATCACCGCGAGCAGAAGAAAGAGGGCGATCCACGCGGGGATGTCGCCAAGTCTTCTCTTGCGCTTTCTTGCCACGGCATATTTTGGAGCTGGGGCATGGGCCGGGGCCACCTGATAGGCATCCCTGAAAACCGGCAAACGGCCCTGAGTGAAGGACTGGCCGGTATATTTCGGCAGACTAAAAACCTGGCCCTGACCGGATCCGGGAAAATCATCAAAAGTATATCCTGTCAGGGTCGGGCTTTCCGGCCCGATGGCAGGATAGAAGCCGGACCCGGAAACCGCGCCCCAGGAACTCGCAGGCTATCACGGATCAAACCCTGTTTTTGGGAGGTGGGGTTATCTGAGATCTCGGGCAGACGGCCCATGGGTGCGGGTGTCCATGGCTAACCGGTATAATTTTCACATGACAAGATACGCCCTCATATCTGTCTGGGACAAACGGGGACTCGCGGATTTCGCCAAGGGCCTCGTGGATCTGGGATTCAGTCTGCTCTCAACCGGCGGAACCGCGAAGGCCCTCCGGGACGCCGGCCTTGAGGTCAAGGAGGTCTCGGAGATAGCGGGATTCCCGGAGGTATTCGGCGGCAGGGTCAAGACACTTCAACCCCTTATATTCGGCGGGATACTCTTCAGGCGCGGCACAGACGATCAGGATGCGGAGGCACACGGCATTCCCACGATTGACCTGGTTTGCGTGAACCTTTATCCGTTTGAGGCAACCGCCGCGAAGAACCCGGAACTTTCGGAGCTTGTTGAGATGATAGACATCGGGGGGCCTTCTCTCATAAGGGCCGCGGCGAAGAACCACGAGTCCGTCATGGTCGTGGTTGATCCGGATGATTATGCGTGGGTTCTGGAAGGAATAAAGAAACACGGAGGAAGTCTCTGCGAGAAGGGAAAGAGGAGGCTCGCGCTCAAGGCTTTCGCCAGGACCGCTGAATACGATTCCGCGATCTACCGTGAGCTCTGGGCAAGGTTCAGGCCGGACGAGACGCCGGAACACCTCTTCCTTCACGAGCCTCTGGCTCAGGGCCTCAGGTATGGCGAGAACCCGCACCAGAAGGCCGCCTACTATGGCGAGTCTCCGTGGGAACAGCTCTGGGGAAAGGAATTATCCTACAACAACATCCTGGACGCGACCGCGGCCTGGGAGTGTCTTTCGGAATTCGCTGAGCCCGCCGCTGTCATCGTCAAACACCTTATCCCGTGTGGGGTTGCTGTCAGGGATGGGATAGACGACGCGTTCGCCTCTGCCTATGAAGCGGACCCGGTTTCCGCGTTCGGGGGGATAATAGCCCTGAACAGGCCTTTGACTCCGGGGATAGCCGAGAAGCTCAACACATTCTTTTCCGAGATAGTCATGGCCCCGGATTTCCAGCCGGACGCGCTTGAGATCCTTAAAAAGAAGAAGGACAGGCGCCTTCTCCTGATCAGGGGCGAAACAAAGCCCTCATGGCAGATAAGGAGCGTGCTCGGCGGAATCCTGATACAGGAGCCGGATGATCTCCTCAACGAGAAGTGGGAGCTGGTCTCCGGGGAAATGGACGAGAAAACGGAAGGCGATCTCCTCTTCGCGTGGAAGGTCGTCAAGCATGTCAGGTCAAACGCTATAGTGGTCGCAAAAAACTCAACAACCCTTGGGGTTGGCGCGGGCCAGCCCAACAGGGTCGGCAGTGCCGAGATAGCCCTGAGGCAGGCTGGAGACAAGGCGCGGGGAGCGGTTCTCGCGTCCGACGCTTTCTTCCCGTTTCCGGATTCGGTTGAGCTGGCCGCGGAGCACGGGATAATGGCAATAATTCAACCAGGGGGATCGGTAAGGGACGAGGAGGTCATCGCCGCGGCTATGAGGCTCGGAATAGCAATGGTATTAACCGGGACGAGGCATTTCAATCACTGAGGCCAAGTATATCTCTGAGCTCATCGTCAGAGAGCTCGGTAAAGTATTTTTCCCCTCTTACCAGGATGTCTTCCGCCAGCTTTTTCTTTCTCGTGAGGAGCTCGTTTATCTTTTCTTCAAGGGTTCCCCTGGTCATCAGCCTGTGGACCATGACCTTCCTGGTCTGGCCTATCCTGTGAGCCCTATCCGTTGCCTGGTTTTCTGCCGCTGGGTTCCACCAGAGGTCAAAGTGGATAACATGGCTTGCTCGCTCAAGGTTAAGCCCAACCCCTCCTGTTTTCAGGGTGAATATCGCAACCGGAACAGCCCCTTCCTGAAAAGAACTTATTAGCTCCTTCCTTTTAGGGACAGAAACGCCTCCGTGAAGCAGAAGGGGCGCTATTCCTGTCTCGTTCTCCAACATATTCTTGAGGATCTGCGCCATTTCCTTGAACTGTGTGAAGATAAGGACGCTCTCGCGGGCAGAGAGCACCTCCTCAATCAGGGGCAAGAGCGCCTTTGTTTTGCCAGAGCGGGAGGGAGCAAAATCAACCAGGGGGTCAAAGTGCGCGGGATGGTTGCATATCTTCTTTAACTTAAGGATCAGGCTCAGGATCGCTCCCTTGCGGCCTATCCCGCTCAGCCCCTCTATCTCGCCGAAGCCCTGGCTGAGAACCGCTTGATACAGGCTAGCCTGCTCAGGGGTCAATGGGCAATAATAGTCCTTTTCTATTTTCTCAGGTAGGTCCGGGGCAATCCCGGGGTCGGTCTTGAGCCTTCTTAGAATCAGGGGAGATATGGCTTTGCGCAGAAGGTCGCGCTTGGAAGAATCGTCGTATTTCTGGATCGGCTTGGCCAACCTTTCGTAGAAGGAGTTCCACGAGCCCATGTATCGTGGAACCAGAAAGTCCATTATGCTCCAGAGGTCCTGGAGGCTGTTCTCTATCGGGGTGCCGGTCACCGCTATTCTGAGATCTGATTTGAGGGATTTGAGGCTCCTTGTTTGCTGTGTCTGGGGATTCTTTATGTTCTGGGCTTCATCAGCTATCACCACGCTCCAACTCCTCTTTCTAAGCCCTTTATCCTCCCTCACCATTCCGTATGTGGTTATTATCACGGAGGAACCGCGGTTGATCTGCCTGTTCGTCCCGTGATATATCTGGCAGGAGAGGGACGGAGTGAACCTCCTTATTTCCCTGTCCCAGTTGTGAAGAAGCGACGCGGGGCAAACCACGAGGGCAGGGGTTTTCATCCTGCCGTTTTCCTTGAGATAAAGGAGGGCGGAGAGCACCTGAACCGTCTTGCCAAGGCCCATCTCGTCAGCGATGCACGGACACGCTCCCAACATGAGGTTGTTGACCAGCCAACGGAACCCTCTCACCTGATAGGGGCGAAGCTTTGCCTTCAGGCCTTTTGGAAGGGGGACATCCGAAGGTTTCTTGAGTTTTTCAAGAAACTGCAAAACAGCCCTGTCCCTTTCAATATCCTCGCCGGCCACCAGCGCGGCCGGATCCGACAACCCTTCCCTTGCCCTCTCGGCCCTCTGAATGAATCGCCTGAGCTCGGCCGGCTCAACCAGAACCCAATCCTCGCCTATCCTCACCAGACCGATCTTGTCCCTGACCAGGCGTTCAAATTCCTCAAGGCTTATCTCGTTCTCGCCCACCGAGACCGACCAGCTGAAATCGGTTATGTTTTGAAGCTCCAGGAAGCTTGTTATCCTGCCCCTTGCTTTTGCCCTGCGCTTGATGGCTATCTGGCTCATTCTCACGAAGTTCTTGGGGAGGAGGAGCTTCCCTCCCGCGAGCTCAATGAAGGGAGCTGTTTTGGTTACGAGATCGAGGGTCTGGGCCCGGGGTATCCGGATCTCGCCCGCGTTAACAAGCTCTTTCACGCCGGGGAAGAATCCGGATATATAGTGAAGTGCTCTGAGGACATCCTCGGAAAGAGCGTTCCGTATGGGTGATATACCCTTGTCAGTCCTCACCTTGAGGCTCATCTTCCACATGTTTCTGTTTTTTGGTTCAAGAGAAAAAAGGAGCCTTGGGGCACCTGGTCGCAGGAGCGAGAACGCTCCAAGCCAGTTCTCCAGCGCGGCCGCGAGACCCTCCTCCTTGATTCCAGCCAGGGCCAACGGCTCCCTTGAGGCGAGGACCCTTTCTTTTGGCGGAGCTGTTCTGGCTATGTGATCGCTTATGACCCGCGCCAAAAAGAGCCTCATCCCATCCTCTGGCGCGCAGTATTTTTTCGTGGTTTTGGGCCTGGACCCCAACGGGAACATTCCCGGAGGGCAGGCCTCTGCCAACTGCTGGAAAAGCATCTCGGCTTTGCCAATTATGAGAGGAACCCACTCAATCATCAAGGATCCATGGAGCCTTTTCGCCCTGGGCATTATGTGCCAGGAATCCACGAGAGAGGCTCCGAACCGGCAGAGCGCGGACGCGAACCTCACCGAATCCGTTAGGGAAGGTTCATACGGAAGGGATTGGAGCTCAAACCATGACAAATATGAGGTTTTTGGAAATCCTTTGGCCTGCCTCATGTTTCCCCTGTGAAACAAGGGGATGATCCTCTCCCCATCAACCCTGAATGCCAGCTCAATGCCTTGCCACTTCCGGATGGGAACCCGCTCATCCGGCAGGCCCTCTTTTGCCCGCAGGAGTATTTGCGTGAAGCTGTTCCCTGTGGTCTGGGGAAGGGTTTCCGGAACCCTCGCGAGGAGCGCGGCGATCTTCTGGCCGGTCTCCTCCGGAAGAGACAGATCGATCCCGGATATGTCCTTTTTCATCCTGTTGGGGTCAGAGACGGAATCCGCCGGAATGTATTGAACCGAGGGCGTTTCCGCCTGGCTCCCCACCTTTTCCTTGAAAGCTTCGGGATCCATGCCCCTGACCCTGAAGAGGATAAACGGGTCCTTATCTATCTCGTTCGCGAGAACATACAGAACAGAAGCTATGTGCTTGCAGGGATTAGCCCAATCCGGACACGAGCAATGCGTCTCAAATTCTTCTTCTCTGGACGGGAGAATGAGCGGGCCGAGGCCCTCAGGCAGTTTTCCGGAGAGCAGTTCTGCCAACATAAATGGGCTTTCTCTGACCCTCTCGGCGAGCGCGTCGGTCTCCCCTGGAGAAAGTTTTCTCAGAGCGATCCTGACGCGGTATGGGGTTCTCCTGGTTCCCTGAACCGAGGCGGCGATCAGTCCATCACTCAGAACCTTGACAGAGAGGACATTTCCGCCTCTGGCGTAGCTTCTTCCCCTGGGCAAACGGTTCGCGTAGTGCCTCCCCAGGTGCTCAAGCGCGTGAACCCAGGCTTTTCCCCACCAGGTTTTTCCGAACTCGTTGCGCATAGATCAGTGGCCCTAAACCCCCGCGCCCCAGCCTGTCCTGTAGATGAACTTGCCTCCATCAAAGCTGTATATGCCGTAACCGAAACCCTCGTAGTAAGCCTCGCGTGTTATCGCCTCCAGGACGCCATCGCCATCCATGTCCCAGAAACCCGACAGACTGAAAACCATGGTCACATAATCCGGACGGCGCTCAAATTGCTCTCCGGCCAGAACAAAGGTCTCAACCTTGCCGTTCACGATCTTTCTCATAAAGAGATAGGAGTAAAGCACCCCACCCTCCTCTTTGTGAAACTCCGTGAGGTAGTTCTCCGAGGCCTGGACGGATATGAAGACCTCGTCCGTTCCGTCGCCCTCAAGGTCAACCTTGACCACCTGTGAGACGAACATTTCATTCATGTCCCTGTCCCCGAGGCCCTGTCCCTTCAGAAAATCCCTCGTTATGTTCCGGTATGTCTCGTTGTTGGTTGAAATGAGGGTAGTTTTAGGGGGATTAGCTAGGGGATCAAGGATTCCGATCATCGGGTGGGAGGCAGGGTCATATTCCTCGCTGATGTTTGCCTTGCCTTCAAGATAGACAGTGCCCATGTCCGGAGGGTCCTCCGAGGGAGGAAGAAACCTCTCAACTGTGAATGTGCCAACCTTACCCTTGCCAAGCTTCAGGATGTCTATCTTCGTGCCCTCCCTCATGTACCCAAGGCATTCGGAATCCGCGAGCCATCCGCGGCCATCAGCGTATCCGCCTATCGGGTTGACCTTATCCCCCCAGTAGTTCAAGACAATCCTATAGGGAGGTCTTCCAATTCCAGAAATGCTGGCAGGCGTAGGCGTGAACCTGCACCCGGAGAAAAAGATAAGAGCAACAGCGAAAAGCCTTCTCACCCTTGCTCCCTGAAAACCCAGCCCTTCTTTGATTCCTCGGCCAGAAGACCGGTGACACCGGACAGAAGCTCCGCGTCCCCAGCGCTCAGGCCCCTTATGAAATACTGACCCTTCTTTTCCCTGACCCTGAGGCCCATGAGCTCGCGCGCGAGATAACCGAGCCTTTCCGCAGGTGATGCGTCGGAGAGCCCGGCCTTTATCAGAAATTCGTGAAGGGCATCCGGATGATCCCTGAAGTATTCAAGCGCGGCAGAAACCACCGAGACAACCCTTTCCGAGACCGCCACATCCTTCTCCGGCTTGCCGAACAGGGCAACGAGCGCGATTATGAGGCCAAAGCCAGCCGCTATCGCGCCTGAGATGACAAAGCCCGCCGACGAGGATTTCATCAGGGGTATTGTGAAGTAGAGGGTGTCCACGATCCAGTGGGTCATTATGGCAGTAAAGAGGCCGTAGCGCCAGAACACTAAAGCGAAAAGAAGGCCGCCTATGGTGAGCTCTATTCCACGGAAATAGACCGGGAATATCTCGTAGCCGGAGTGTAGAAAAGCCCATATAACGGTCGGGATCAGGAACGCAAGGAAGGTGTTCCTGACGGCCTTCTTGAAGAGAGCAAATCCGAAGAAACGGAAAAGGACCTCCTCGTTAAGGCCTGCTGAAAGGGATGTCCCGAGGGCAAACAGGGCCGGAATGGATGACGCGAAGACCAGGGTGTATTCGCTTTCAGCAGGAGCCCAGACCCCCATGAACCTGACGCCCAGGAAGTAGATTATCACCTGAAGGCCCATGAAGAAGAAAGCGAGGGGATAAGAGAGTAATGCCCAGCCTGCCATGCGCCTGGAAAGCCTGCCCCTGGACAGCGGGACCAGGCCCCAGAGGGTTTCCTTCCTGGTTATGGCGCCCCCTGCCCAGCCTGAGGCTACGCCAACGAAGAATCCCAGGACGAGAACGGAAAGGGTCATGCCGATGAAAACCTGGGCCAGATAGCTGGAGAGCTGGTTGGCGGTTTCATACCTGGCAAGGTAGGTAGGGATGAGGGTCGCGTTTGAGACGAGGATTGACAGACCAAGCGCGACACCCACGAGGGTGGCGAGCTTTATGTCGTTGCCACGCCTGCGAAGGCTCACGAAGAACATTATCACCCCTGCGAAAACCATGAGGACAGCGAGCAGGGTGGCTATGGTGCCGAGGAGACTGCCGAACGAACGCTGGGATTGATAACCGCGAGTGAACTCCTCCGGAACCTTCAGGTATTTGACCACAGAGGCAACCTCGGAACCGGCGAGGACCACATCCACTCTGAGGTCGGATTCGCCCCAGACCGCTGATGGCTTCTTGAAGGTAAAGTAATAATCCCTCCGGGCCTTTCTGTCCTCGGAGGAGGATTTTACCAGCTCCCACTCAGAGGGGTCCACGCCAAAGTTGTCTCTGAGATAAGCCGTGGCAATGCCGAGTGCCTCACCCTCCTCAAGATAATCTCCGGGCGCGTCCTCCGAGATAATGTGCTGGAAAGCGGACATCCTGCCATCCGGTTCAATCCTCGCGATGAACTCCTCCTTTGTCAGGGGCTTGAAGAAACGAACCCTCCAGAACCATGTGGGAACCACGGCCTTGCCAAGCGCGTTAGCGGAATCCACGCCAACGGTCTTCTGCAGATAAACCGATGCCTCGTTGTCAGCGGAGAATATCGTTGCCTCCTGATAGCCTGAAAGATCAATCCCCCTGGCTGTCCAGAAATCCCTGGCCTTGGCAATCACATCGGACTTTGAGAGCTTCAGATCCACGGCCGCGGAGGGCAAGACCTTCTCGTAGAATCCGAAGAAAAGCCCGGCGCCGACGATTCCCACAATAACGATGATCAGGTATTCAATCCATTTCCTCATGGCGAAATGTTAATTCCGGAGCGCGTGCCGGTTCAAGGCCTTTTTGGCTTCCGGTTCTTGTTTATTGGAACACAGATCCTGCATGAATCGGAAACCCTTTCCTGATGTGGATTTCGGGGGCCGAAAAAACCAAAAATTTGCGGGCAGAAACGGGTTTCCTGATCTGTTTGAAAACCGGGAGATCCTTGTGGGGTAAAAAGACCCAATGTCACTCCTTTTTCTCATTGAGACTCGTTCGCGCAGGAAGTGGGTTGGAAAACCCGCGCCGGAATACTCGTTGATCTATGGTACCCAACGGG
>CBFGJU010000067.1:0-4342 GCA_965649155.1 Caldifarciminota bacterium
ACCACCATAAACGGGGTTCCCCTCCGGCTCGTTGACTACAGGGAGGGCCTTCTGATATTCCCAGAACCCATGCCGTTTGTCTCGGATACCCTAGTGGAACCTGATACGATGATTTACTATAAAAGGCTTACCAGTAGCGACAAGAGGCTGTATAACCTTGTCATCCAATATACCAGGAAGGTTGACCAGATATTCCTGGCGCCGGAAATACAGGAGGGGAGTGTGGTGGTGAAGGTCAACGGCCAGGAGGTGCCCTCATCGGCATACCGGGTTGATTACAACATGGGTTTCCTTTACATACTTGATGATTCCTACTTCTCTGACCCCAACGCGCTTATAGACATCTCATACGATGTAATACCAACATTCTCCCTGACCCAGCGTTCCCTGCTCGGTCTCAGGACGGACTACGAATACTCTGACAACATAACATTCGGTTCAAGCCTGATAATGAGCACGGAGGCCACCGCGCAGATAAGGCCTCGGATAGATGAGGTCCCGAAACGCGCCGCGGTTGCTGAGATGGACATGCAGGGCGAGTTTTACTACGACTGGCTCACCCGTGGCCTTGACCGGATGCCCTTCATAGCGACCGATCAGGATTCCAAGCTCACTTTGCAGGCAGAGGCCGCTCAGAGCTTCCCCAACCCCAACACCATGGGCGAGGCCTATCTTGATGACATGGAGAGCATAAGGGATTCCCGTTCCCTGTCAACGGTGCGGTCTGACTGGCGCTATGGCTCGGTTCCTCCGGACAAGGACACCTCCGGCTATGTCAACAGGGTTGTCTGGTATAACCCTCGTCACAAGTTCAAGAGGGGAGACATATACCCCAACCTGCCCGCTGACGAGGCCGATGACTACGAGGAGAATGTCCTTGAGATAGCACTGAGCCCCGGCACATCCGATCCAACCGAGAACTGGGCCTCTTTCAACAAGCTCGTTGCCAAGTCCGGCGACAACTACTCCACGATGGAGTTTCTTGAGATATATGTCAAGGGTGATGGCGTGGTTCTCCACCTTGACCTTGGCTATGACATACCGGAGGACGCTCCTAGGCGCGGCGCGGATGGCGAGATCAAAGGTTACGGAGTCCTTGACAACGAGGATAGGGACACCAACGGCATATTTGATGTTGGCTCCGAGGATACGGGTCTGGATGGGGTCTGGGGAACGGATAGCCAATGGAATGAGGGCGATGCTGACGAGGGAAACGATGACTACGACGCGTTTGATCCCAACAGGATGAATGGCACGGAGAAGAACTCCAGGTGGGACACGGAGGATCTTGACCAGAGTGGCACTATGAACATTCTCTCCAACTACTTCTCGTGGACGATTGACCTGGACACGACCACTTTCGTGAGCAACTACAACGGCTGGAAGTATTACAAGATACCACTGCGGGATTCCTCACGCTACGAAAGATACGGTTCCCCGAGCTTTGACCTGATAAGATACGCCAGGCTCTGGGTGGACGGGTTCTCCGGGCCGGACACCATATGGATAGCCAAGATGGATGTGACGGGCAACCAGTGGTTCAGCCAGGGGACAACGGTTGACTCGTCCGGCCTTCCCATAAACTTTGCGGAGCGCTTCAGGACCTCATATGTCAACAACAAGGAGGACGCCGCATACTACACCCCGCCTCCCGGAGCGAGGATAATGGAGACGGCTCCCGGCAAGTTTGAGCAGGAAGGCTCCCTTGCCCTGATATATGAGAACCTCCTGCCCGGACACGCTGGTCTCGCCAAGAAGGGGATAACCTACGGGAAACACAACCTCCTGGACTACAAGCAGGTGGCGTTCTGGGTCAAGCCCCACCCCAACACCTCCCCGCCTTACCCCGTGGTCTTTTTCAGGATGGGGACCGACTCGCTCAACTTCTACGAATACAGGTATCAGATTTCCTCGCCTGACTGGCAGGAGGTGAGATTCAGCCTTGATTCGCTGACCAGCTTCAGGAAGACCATCCAGGATAGCATCGGTGATACAACCACCGCTTATCACAGTCGGGGCAATTTCGGTTTCCGCGGGAGGCCGAACACAGGGGAGATCAGCTTCTACTGGTTTGGAATATACAACACCAATGAATCAAGGATTTCCGGAGAGGTCTGGGTGGACGAGCTCCGTTCCGCGGAACCCCATACCGAGGGAGGCAAAGCCTACCGCGGCCAGGCCACCCTTCAGATGGCTGATGTGGCGAACCTTGACCTCGCGGCCAGCAAGGAGGAGGCGAACTTCCAGGGACTATCCGACGCGGCCCGAAGGACAGCCACCTCTTCCAACGCTACCTACTCCGCCACCCTCAACGCGGACAAGCTGTTTCCAAAGGCCTGGGGGATGAGCATCCCGATAAGGTTCCAGGGCACATCCGTGTATTCCCTGCCCAAATACTCAACAGGCGGCGACGCGCTCCTGTCCCCCGATGAATCCTACGAACAGCGCACCCTATCCGGCTCGGAGGGCTACTCTGCTTCCATATCAAAGAAGGGATCAGCCAACAGATTGTTGAAGTGGTTCGTTGACCCCGTAAGGCTCCAGGCAAGCAAAACCAAGAACTACAGCACCAGCACATCATCCCTGAGCCTCACGGACAACAAGAGCCTTTCCGCATCATACTCCTACACCCCGAACATAAAGAACCCGCCAAAGATATTCGGCAAGCAGATCCGCTATTTGCCGAGTTCCTATTCCCTTCAATACGCCATCACCGACAACTGGCAATACCAGTATCAGAAGACATCCGGCAACATCGTCACGGACAACTACAGGACACAAGGCACCTATGGTGGCGATATTTCTTGGACACCCATAGACAACATCTCCGCGCGATACTCCCTGACCAAGGAGATAGACTACAGGGCCGACACGCTTTTTGATCCCGGCGACACCACGCCCAACTTTTCCGATCCCTCTCACCAGCCGGAGAAGTTCCGTTTCCCCTGGAAGAGGCCCTTTTATGGCTGGGAGGCTGGCCACGACGAGAACCTCTCCGGCAGTTACAACATAACCTTTTTCCAGGGGTTCCTCGCCCCAAGGCTCTCATATTCGTCCAGGTATTCCGAGGATCACTCCGCTAACAAGCAGGTCAGGGATTCGGTTGGCAACATCCTGGATATAAGGGATGTCAACGCGTCCACCACGACCGACCTGACCATCTCAAACAGGCTCCTCTCGTCCATATTCGGCCTAGCGGCCAGGTTCGCGCCAAAGGATTCCGCTGGCCAGCCCGGCCTCATGGAAAAGATTCACCGGGGCCTCGGCAACACCACCGTCGGCTACACATTCACCCGGAACGCCACCTTCTGGAGCCTTTTCGGCAGGCCGGACTGGATGTTCAGATATGGTTTCACCGAGAACCCTGACTATGCAAGCCTGGTTGAGCTCTCCTCAAGCATAACCGAGTCAAACTCGTTCAACCTTTCCCAGGGATTCAACTTTGCCAACCTCTCCGTCAGGGGTTCGTGGGACCTGACATTCACCCGTAATCAGTCTCCGACGGCTGGCAGTTCCACCTGGGCAAGGAACCTGACCAACCCCCAGCTCAATGTCACCCTCTCCAACCTGAATTTCATCCTGCCGCCAGAATATCAGAAACAGGTTACATCCGCGTCGGTCTCATCCGGTTTCACCCAGCGTTTCGGTTGGACGGAAACCCTCCCCATAAAGAGCCTCCTGCAGAATACTATTGAGACCTCCTTCTCGCCCCTGGTGCAGTTGAACATGAACCTGCGCGCCGGCACCAGCATAACCATATCCTACAACACCCGTAGCGCCATAACCGTGAGCCACATCCCGGACCTCTCCAAGGACTCTCTCCAGAACAACAGCTTTTCGGTCAACCTCTCCCACACATTCCAGAGCTTCGGCGGACTGAAGTTTCCATGGGCAGAGGGCCGCATTCTGAAACTGGAATCCGAGCTCCGGCTCTCCTTCAAATACAGCATCTCAAACACCACGACCTACACTATACCCTGGTCTGACACCCTAGGAGACTGGGACAGACCGGACAAGCCCATATCCGGCACCAGGACCACCAGCTACGGCGTTGACGGAACCTACAAGTTCTCGTCATCCGTCACTGGCACCGTTTCCTTCACGAACGACGAGACATTTAACCTTACAACCAGCACCGGGTTCAAGACCATGAAGCTCCTTTTTACGGTTAACTTTATATTCTGATGCCCTTATCGCACCACTACCCTGATCCTTCTTGAGAAATTCTCATCCCTGTAGACCGCAAAATACACCCCTGGTTTCATGGCGCCGAGCGAGAACCTCAAGAATCCGGGTTCGGTATGTCCATCAAGAAGAATCAATGCCCGTCTGCCCGATGGGT
>CBFGJU010000068.1:0-4342 GCA_965649155.1 Caldifarciminota bacterium
CTCATCAAGAAATAGAGCGCCCTTGCCCTGAAAAGCTTTGCCTGCCAGACAAACCGGCTTTCCGGAAACTCCTGGATTACCAGGTCAGCGTAGTGTAGCTCTGACTCGTATTTCATCAGGTTCTCGTAGACCCTGATCGCAACAAGCTCCTTTGCCGCGAGCCTGTCCATTGCCTCGGCCAGCACAGCCTTTGCCTCCGGAACCTTCTCGTGATCAGGGTATTTCCTGAGAAAAGTCTGGATGGTGACTATGGCCTGGTCCGTGGTCTTGCTCTGGTCTCGGTAAAGTATGGGCGCCTCGTTCAGGTATGCCCTTGCAAGGCCTATGTAGGAAAGCGGCGCGAACTCGCTTCCAGGAAAGTAGTCTATGACCATGCTGAACGCGCCGCGCGCCTCAGAGGCCTTGCCCGTTTTCAGGTAACACATTCCAAGGTAATACTCCGCGTCGTCGGTGTAGGTGTGGGTTGGCGCGCGCTGGGCCACGGACTTGAAAACTGCCGCGGCCCTGCCATACTGGCCCTCCTGGTAGAGGGCCATGGCTTCGTGAAACCTGTCTTCTATGTTGAACGGTTCTTCCGCGGTCGTGGCCTTTCCCCTGCAGGTTGCGGAAATTGCCAGAAGACCCATCGTCGCCAGAGCGTATAGTCGCGGCTTCATGAGACCTTCACTTTGTTCCTATCTGTTCCAGGTATTTCTCTATCTTCTCGGCCTCGGTGGGGTTGCCCTGGGCCCGGAAGACCCTGGCTGATTCCCTGAGCTTCGCTATGCCCTTGTCCTTGTATGAGGGGTTGTCCGCTCCTATCTCAAGGTAGCTGAGGCCAGCGAGCTTCAGCGCATTGGGTTTCAGCGCGGATGCGGGGAAGTAGGAGATGAATCCCTCCATCGTGGATGCGGCCTTCTGATAATCCCCGCCGAAATAATAGGACGCGCCGAGGTAAAAATAAGCGTTCTCAGCGTCCTCGCCGGACCCGCAGCTTGAAACATAGCTGGATAGCGCGCCGGCCGCGTTCGCGTATTCCTTTGCCTGGAAATATATGTATCCCGCGTTGAAGGTGGCCTTGCAGGCCTTGGGGTCATTGGGGTTGTTTTTCGCGAACTCAAGGAACAACTGCGCGCTCCTGCCATAGTCTCCCTGGTTGTAGGCCGCGGCGGCCTGTTGAAAAGCGGCGTCCTGCGAGAGGCCAGGCGTCTTGAAGCTCAATCCCTGCGCGGCATCCGGGTGCTCGTTGAGTATGGCCGTGAGCTTCTTCTTCGCGCCGTCAACCAGGTTTTTCTGGTTCTCGTCCTGGCCAAAGCGATATATTATCTCGTCCAGGACCTTCAGGGCCTCGCGCCACTGGTTCGTCTTTATGTAGCAGTTTGCCAGCAGGTTCATCACCTGCGCTATGTCCTCTCCCGCTGGATACTGGACGATATACTGCTTGAATATGTCCGCGGCCTTTGTGTAGCTTCCCTGATCGGCGAACGCCTGACCTATGAGCGCGAGGCCCTTGCCGGAGCGCTCGTCCTCCGGGACATCCCTTGCCATTCTGAGAAACCTCGGCATTGCCTTGCTCAGGTTGCCCTTCTTGTGCGCGTCAACCGCGGGAACCCAGAGGAACACATCAACCATAAGCGGGTGGGTTATTTTGAAAGAAGTGTCCCCGGCTATGTAGTCCCCGAACTTGTTGGAAACCCTTGCCATTGACTCAAGAGCCTGGTCTTTCAGGTATGGATAAGTGTTCAGGACATCCTCGTAGGCCGAAATTGATGCCCTGTAGTTTCCCTTTGAGGCCTCGGACTCAGCAAGGAGGAGACTCGCCTCGCCAACCTTCGGATGCATGGGGAATTCCCTGATGAATCCATTCAGGAGCGTGACCGCCTTCTCGTAGTTGCCACCCCTCAGCGCGGCCTTCGCGCCCAGGAGATAAGCGTCCGCTCGCTTCTCGTATCCCTTGAAGTGCAGGCTGTCCTTGAGGATGGTCTCCGCGTCGGATATGGTCTGGGGATAATCGCCCTTCGCGTAGGCTGACATGGCCTTGAAGTAATAGGCGTCTCGCCAGTATTCCAGGTAATCCCTGTAGTCGTCTGTTATCCGAGAGAAATACCGGTATGCCTCCGGATACTTGCCGGAGTTGAAAGAGGATATGCCGTTCCCCATCAGGGTCATTATGTGGGTCTTGGGGTCGGATGAGGCATAAAGGTCGGCCTGCTTGAGCATTTTTGTAGCGTCGGAGTATTTTCCGAGGCCGATGTAGCACCAGGCCATGCCTATGTATCCGATCATCTTGTAGTCGGATTTATCCGCGCCCTTGAGTATGGCGTGATACTTGTTGAAAGCGGCCTCGTATTTCTCGGCATAGTAGAGCTCCTCCGCGTCCGACACCACGGCTATGTAAGAGCTGAAAGCCTCCCTGAAGGGCCTCATGTAGTTCTGGATGGCCATCTTCTCTTCCTGGGCCACGGTCACGAGAGCGAAAAAAATTCCCACTGTCATGCTGATATTATAACAGCATGAAGGAGCGGTCTTCAACCACTGGCTGAGGGGTGCCAGGGCCTATCCGATTCGCTGGTTTTCAGTGGGAAATGGGGCGTATAAAGAGATTATTCTACCAAAACCACCTTCGCGAGGGATCGCCAGGCCCCTGATTCCGCGAGGACAAAGTATGCACCGGCCTTCCCTGCCTGCCATGTGAACCAGTGCTCCCCTCCGGGCAGTTTCCCGTCAACCAGAAGCCCCGCCAGCGCGCCTCTGGCGTCATAGACAGAGAGCCTCGCGTCCGAATCCTTGGCCAGGCTAAGGGATATTGTCGCTTTCCCCCCGGACGAGGAAACGATAAGCAGGTTTTCGCTCGCGCTTTCACTTTCCTTGCCGCCGGTTCCAATTATCTCAAACGCTCTCGGAGTTATCGCGGTGTCCGCTGAGGGTCCGGAGCTGATGATGTATCTTATATAGCAATTCGTTGAAGGCGTCTGCGACACTGTCCACTGGAACCTGCCCCCGTTCGGGAGGCCAGAAGCTATGGTGGTCCAGGGGCCGCCTGGTCCGGCTGTTGATATGGCCAGGGAGACGGTCGCGGTTCCCGCGGGGACACCGCCATGCCAGTCTATGAATCTCACCGATCCCCCGTAAAACCTCTCGCCCCCTCTCGGGAAAACAGGGAATATCGTGAGGCTGGCCGGGTTTGATTCCTCTATGTAGCAGGCTGGCGTGTTGACCGAACCCCACTGGTCGTCCTCTCTCTCATATACCAGGTATATGTCCGGAAACCCGTTGTGATCCGCATCCGCTCCGGCCCTGAAAGCCTCAAAGCCCAGGCAGAAATCTATCTTGAAGGATGTGGCCAGGCTCCAGGCACCCGCGCCGTTGCCAGTGTAGACCGCGACCGTGCTGTCGCCCGCCGCGACCAGGTCAACATTCCCATCGCAGTCCATGTCCCTGAGCTGGGTGAATTCCCAACTGCCCGTGGTTGGCAGTGAGCCGGAGAAGTTCGCCCATGTGCCGGAACCCTCGTTGTAGACCCAGACCGCGAGGCCTCCGGAGCTGGTAACGAAAGCGAGGTCATCCCCGCCGTCGTTGTCGGCATCCCCGAGGCTCACCCCGGGCCTTCCCAGGCTCCCGCCGGCCGGAAGCCCGTCGTCATCAAGCGAGAATCCGCCTGAGCCGTTGCCAAGGTATATGGTTCCGCCCTGGTGTGCAACCGCAATATCAAGTATGCCGTCCCTGTTGATATCACCCAGGAATATGTCCATGTTGGAGTTGCCGCCGGGGAAACCCCAGCAATTCGTCCATGTGCCGTTTCTGTTGTTCAGATATGCCCATACCCCGTCATCCGCGCCGAACGCGTTGGAGACCAGGTCAAGCCAGCCATCGTTGTTAATGTCCCCGAAGTCGGTATCAAACATGCCCCAGTCCTGGCCTTCCCCCGCGAGGCCGTCGTCCCACGGCGTCCAGTTTCTGCCGGTTCCGTCACCGACAGCTACTTCTATCAGCTGGTCACCGAAATCCGTCCCTGAGTAATTGTGGTGAACCCCGTAGCCGGCATCCACGAAGCCGTCGTTGTTGGCATCGCCCAGCGCCACTCCGCCATAGCCGAAATCGCCATTCTGATAGACGCTCCACGAGCCAAACCCGTTGCCGAACCAGACCATTATCCCGTGTTCCTGGGTGTTGATGTAGGGAGAACCGTGGTCTCCGACCGAGACAATGTCAGGGTTCCCATCGCCGTTGACATCCCCTGTCTCAAGGACTGTCCTTCCGCCATCCATTTCCGGATCGTTGAGTCCGGAGGAGGATTCCTGATAGCTCAGGCCGAGTATCAAAAGGATAAGTTTCATGCCACTATGTTAAAGCTCCGGATTGA
>CBFGJU010000069.1:0-665 GCA_965649155.1 Caldifarciminota bacterium
GCTATCTTGCGCCTTTCAGCACCAACTACCTTTCCATACATGGGATTTACCTCACCTCAAACTGCGTTATCCAGAGCTGTGCCTCGTAATCCGTGTCCAGGATATTGAGCACATACCAGGGATACGCGTCAACCGCGAGATAAAATATCCCCGATGCGAGCACGGGGACCTGGCCCTCCCAGACGCCCGGTTGGGTCTGGGTCATCAGGGCCGCGGCCGCGGTGTCCTCGGTGAACCCGTATATGGCAAGGACCGGGTCAGGGTCATCCGTGTAGGCCACGGCCTTCATGGTGTCTCCGAGGCCAACCCACCTGGGGTTCTGGATGTTGAGGAGGGTATCCGGAGAGTAAAGCATTATGGAGTCCGGGTTCCCGCCAATGAGGAGCAGGCTATCCAGTTTCACGCTCGGGTCTATGTCAGCGGACTTGAAGTTTATGTTCGTCACATCGGTCATCACCCAACCCCTATCCTGGTCCTCGTCCCCTATACGCTTGAATATGGCGGCCAGGTAGCAATAATCCTTGTAGGGCTTTATGTGATCCCTGATGCCGCCGGAGTCCTGGTTGTAGGCGATTATGTGGAAGTCGCCCCAGATGTTGACGGAGAACTCAACATAGGCAGAATCATATTCCGCGCCCTCAACGAAGTAAATGTTGATCACGGGG
>CBFGJU010000069.1:675-4340 GCA_965649155.1 Caldifarciminota bacterium
CCGGTCTCATACCTATACCAACCAAACGGGGTTATGGTGTCCTCCATTGGGAAGAACCCGTAGGACTCAATCCCGCCCTTGGGGGATGTGTTAGTCCAACCAGATGTCATTATGAGGCGGCGAAGTATCTCCTCGTCGCTTTCGTCAGCGTTGACTCCACAGCCAACGAACACAAGGCCCGTAAGGCCTACGAATGCCAGCTTCTTCATGTCAAAAACCTCCGCTATCTATCCCCAATAAATGAAGACCCCACAGTTCGGACAGCATTCCACCTGGTGGTTCTTCTCTGGCCGGGTCACCATGGCTATTGGCAGTTCGGAGAAGCAATTCATGCATGTCCCGCCAATAACAGGGGCAATACCCCTCCTGTAGCGCTTTCTCAGGCGTTCGTATTGCCGGAGAACCTCCGGGGGAAGGCGCCTCCCCACCTCGTCCCTTCGCTTTCTGAGCTCTTCAAGGTGTTTCTCAACCGTCTCAAGCCCGACCTGTTCCGTGTAGCCCGGATTAGTCACATCCTCCACCAGGGTATCAAGATCGTGAAGCAGTATCAAGCATTCCAGCACGGAATCCATATCAAGAAATTCCTGGCCTTTTCACTTTTCCTGGTAAAGGGAAACGAGGTAGTTCTTGAACTCCTCAGGGTCGTCCGTGTCCATGTATTCCTGGGACTTGGTCAGCTTCCTGGCTATCTGGGCTATCTTGCCAAGCATAACGAGGTAGGTCGTGCCGATGTCCTGGGGCGGCGCGCACAGGAGGAAAAAGAGGTGCACGGGCCTGTCGTCCAGGGCGTCAAAATTGACCCCTTTCTTTGAGCGGCCGACCACGAGATAGACCTTGTCCAGGACTATGCTTCTGGTGTGCGGTATGGCTATGCCCTTGCCAATGCCAGTTGAGCCTATGGACTCGCGCTTCTTTAGAGCGTCCAGGACAACCGCTTCCTTGTCCTCTGGCAGTTGGGCCTTCTCAAGGAGTTCCTTGAGAGCCTCGTCCTTGTTTCCAGCCTTCATATCAAGAATGATCCTGTCAACCGAGAGCAGCTTATCCAACATCTGTCCTCCTAGACTGGCAAATTTTAATGCAACTGCCGGGCCAGATCAACTACAAGTGATGAGTGTGCTCGCGCGAATGGGCAAGTAAACAGCCCCGGACAAAAGAAGCATTCGCTCGCGCTTAACATGATGCCGGCTACACCTGTCCGTCAACTGGCAACAGCCAACTGGCAAACAATATAATTTGACCATGAGAAAGGTTCTGATTTTGCAGTTGGCACTTGTGGCGTGCGTCCCCCTGCATCATCGTGCGGCCGCGGTTGATGTGGACTTCGTGCTTGGAAACAGGCTCCATCAGGAGGGCAACCCTGCCGAGGCCCTGCCCTATTACAGGAGCGCTGTGGCAAAGGAGCCCAGGAATCCCCTTTATCTTTACTACTACGGAATAGCCCTGGCTGAGACCGGGGATACGACAAGGGCCGCAGAGGCCTTTGGGATAATAATACGGGCCAACCCGGGCGACGCGCTGGCCGCGGACGCGCTGGGCGCGATATGCATGGCAAGGGGCGAACCGCGTGAGGCTATAGCGGTCTACAATGCTCTTGAGAAAGCCAATCCAACCTACAGGTCATTGGCCAGGGTGAGGAAAGCGAAGGCATACCTGATGCTCTCGGAAACCGATAGCCTACTGGTGGAAGCGAAGGGCGCGCTCCTGGATTCGCCGTTCAGCCCGGAGGCATGGTATCTCCTGGCGTGTTATTACTCACGGGCAGGGGACAGGGACAACGCTCTCCGGGCCCTTGAGAACGCCATTGACCTGGACAGTTCGTTGAGAAAGAAGGCACGGTCAGATGAAGCATTCTCCGCCATAGCGGATGATCCGGTCTTCAAGTGGATGACCAGGGGGGACTGAGATGGGCTATGATGTTCTTCATCCTTATCTTCGGGTTAGGTTTTGAGCAACTGTCTGAGGAGGCTTACGGGCCGGATGGGTTTTGCGCCACGCCATACATAGTTGAAAACAACATCCCCCTTGCCAGGCCGTCCAACCAGACATACTATGACACGACCCACTTCAGGATACACTATGACACGACAGGCATAGCCGCGGTTGATACCTCATATGTAAGGTTGATTGCGGGCATAGCCGAGTATTCCTGGGAGATAGAGGTTGACTCAATGGGTTTTGACGAGCCGCCTCCGGACACCGCTGGCGGCGACACTCGCTACGACATATACATCCAGGACCTGGGAGGAGGTTTCGGATACTGCGCCTATGAGTCCCCAGGCGACGATCCAGAGCAGGAGGACTACACGAGCTACATCGTGATAGCCTGCTACCTGGACCAGTATCCGGGAGCGCCGCAGGGAACCGTCTCGCACGAGTTCATGCACGCGTGCCAGTTCTCATACACGAGATATGACGGCGCCTGGTTCATGGAGAACTGCGCGACCTGGGCAATGGAGATGGTCTATCCGGATCACAACGGCTACGACAACGGACTTGATGGCGTGAGTCCCCTGGGCCGGCCAAACTACAGGATAACCTACTATGGAAGCAGTTACCAGTATTCCGGCGTTCTCTGGCCCCTTTTCCTGATGTTCTGGACAGGGGACACATCAGTCATAGAAGCGTGTTGGGATTCAATGGGCCTGCACTGGGGATACCACACCCTTGAGGACATTGATGGCGTCCTGGAAAGGGACCACGGCCAGACCCTGGAGAACGCCATGGCCGAATACGCTGTCTGGAGATGGTTCACAGGGAGCCAGTGGGACGACTGGCACTGGTCAGAAGCATACAACTGGCCGGAGGTCAGGACGCTAAGGGTTCACGACTCTTACCCCGCGGCCGGCGATGAGGACACGATGGACATATACGGCCCCGGCGGCACGGATTTCGTGGTTTTTCACTCATGGGGCCCGGCAGACTCTCTTTACTTTTACTTTGACGGCCAGGACCGCTGGGCTTGGGACGCCAGGGTAATAGGCTACCGGTCAGGCCACGACATCCCTTCCGATATCTACGAGGTTGATGTGGACCAGATCGGTTTCGGCTACGGAGCTATAGCGGTGCCAACCCTTGATTATGATTCCCTGATACTGGTTCCATATTGTCTGAACTGGCCGATGGAAACACCTGGACTCACCTTTGTCTATGGGGTCAACACGGTCTCCGTTGAAGAGCAAACGGACAGCAAGGCACTGGCTGGCCGGCTTTTCCGAGATCGTTTCACATTCGCACTCCCGGCCGAGGGCCGGGCAAGGGTTTCGGTATATGACGCGGCCGGAAGGCTTGCCTTCGGAAGCCAGGGGTTTTATGGCTCCGGCGAGAACACCGTGGAGTTCGGGGCCACCCTGAATCCAGGCATCTACATCTGGAGGCTTGAATTCGGCGATAACGCCCTCACGGATAAGGCGGCCATCTTCTAGCGGGGACAAAACTTTCCCTTATTCATACTGCCATGACCCACCCTTGATAGCTCCCAAATCCTCATCACAATTGCAGTAGCTCGGATCCATGGCTGGCCCAAGGAGCTAAATCAGATTTCTTTATTTGACAAAGCTCATAATATACCCCGGCCCTGAAGTGCAAGGGCCGGGGGGAGGTAAATGTGACCTTCTCGGGCGAAAAGCTTAAAGCTGTTCCCTGTGCCGGCGCCACCAGTGGTGGTA
>CBFGJU010000070.1:0-4336 GCA_965649155.1 Caldifarciminota bacterium
GACGCCATGCGTGGAGTGGCGGGCGATCTGGGTTTATGAAGATTGATGTTCTCGTTACCCAGGCGATAGCCTCAGCGCTTCTGGGTGGCTATATGTGGTTTTCATACAGGAGGGGATGGGCCAGCAGAATCAGCATCTCGGAAAGGGCCGGCTCGGCCACGATCGTAACCGCTTCAATGATCTATTTCGCGCTTTTTGGATTTCTGACCTGTTTCCGCTACCTGTCAATGACCCCCGCGGCGATGGACCTCGGGGTGTTTGAGAACGCGCTCTGGCGAATATCACACGGGGAATGGGCGAGGCTCCTGGAAAGCTACACCCACACCATGCCAATCCTCGTGTTCCCGGCCCTCTTTTACCGGATATTTCCCCACCCCTTCAGTATGCTCATCCTGCAATCCGGGGCAATTGCTCTTGGCGGTTACCTGGCTTTCCGGCTGGCCAGGATTCACATTGGCCCTTTCCCGGCCACGGCCCTTGGCCTCGCTTTCCTCCTGCACCCCGGAACGGCATGGCTCAACCTCTTTGACTTTCACCCAGAGTGCCTCTGGCCAGCCTTGTTTTTCGGCGCGGCCATAGCGCTTGAGAGGGGCAAAGGGTGGGCTTTTCTGCTAATGGGGATTCTGCTCATCACGATAAAGGAACCCCTCGCCCTATCCGCGGCCGCGCTGGGCATCTATGCCCTTTGGACGCGCAAGGCAAGGTGGCAGGGAGCCGCGATCGCGCTCGTCGGAATTCTGGCGTTCTCGCTTTCGGTCTTCTGGCTCATACCATCCCTGATGGACAGGGCGTATCCATACTACGCCGCATACCAGGGATTCAACCCATGGCATGTTCCCGCGAAGTTGGTCTACATAATAAACATTCTCGGACCCTTCGGTTTTCTGCCACTGGCAAGCCCCCTTGAATTGCTCCCGGCAATACCGCACTGGTTGGCGTCCCTCGCGTCCAACAACACAACCAACTTCTCCATCCGTTACCAGTATTCCGCGTCTTTGGTCGCTCCCGCGATATACGCGCTGGTCTTTGTCCTCAAAAGAGCAAAAAAGCCCTCGTCCCTGGCAGTGGCAATACTGGTATCCTCTGCCCTTTTCCACATATTCGTTTCATCTTCGCCCCTGTCCTACGAGTTCTGGGTCAAGAAAAAGAGCGGTTACCACTTTTCCCGTTATGTCCCGGACCAAAGGGACAGGGAGGTCAGGGATTTCCTGGAAAAGACGATTCCGGTTGACCCGAATGTTTCCGTCTGCGTCTCAGACCAGGGTGGGGTCTATTCCTCGGTCATTGGCAGGAGGTGGAGAATGAGCATATTCCCGCACGGGGTTGGGGATTGCGACATGGTCGTCGTTGACACTTCAGGAGAGCCAATGCTCTGGAGGTCATTCTATCCGGTTTCGGACGCGGCCGCGTTCCAGGCTGAGTTGGCGAGGGTTCGGAAGCTATACGAACCAATAGGGGATTGCCGGGGGGTCGTGGTATATAAACGCCGTTAAGGTTTTACGATCCTCAAGAGTAGTGCTGGCTTCTGATCCAGGCTAGCCCTCAGGAAATAGACCCCGCACGGAACCCCACTGAGATCAATGGTCATCTCCTGGCCGCCGGTTCCCGAACCCGAAAGAACCAGCTTTCCGGCCGGATCGTAAAGCTCAACGCATAGCGTTCCGATAGGGGGCCTGGAGAGAACTATGGGCCCGTGGGTCGGGTTGGGCGAGATCAGGCTGACAGTGCCCGGCAAACCGGATGACTCGTTCGCTCCCGACACAAATGTCAGAACCCTGGATTCGTATGTTTTATCAAGCATTGGATTTCCCAATACATAAGCGGTGGCTATGGTGGAGGTCGTATCCTTCACGATGCAGTTCCCGGGAGACCACCACATGTAGGTTATTCTCTGAGCAACGACCGAATCCAAGACAGGATTGGAACACTGCTTTATGCAAACGCGAGTGTCCTTATTCAGCCTCCAGGTGAAGAATGTCCCCGCTGGGACATTGACGGTTTCGGAGTCCTCAACCGTGACTATCTCGCTCCTTATCTCCATCAGGTCAAGGCCCGGGTATCCGTCAAAGTCATCCCTGTATGTTCCCTCTATGCCGGTTGACCAGCTGTCCCCCTTTGTGAAAGGCGTCCTCATGTTAAAGACATCACGGGATATGTTGTCAGAGACCCTTCCCCGTGCCATGAGCCAGGGCGGGTCGTTCCAGGCCGAATCGGTGAAAGCGGTATCTATTGTCACGCCAGCCGTGGTGTGCCTTACATTGAATATCCTGAATGCCTCGTGGCCGTTGTAGGTGAAGGTTTCGGTGACCCTCATGGTGTCAACCATCCTCGCGGTATCAGTCACCCCAGTGTATTTCTCGTGGCGCCACCGCCCGGCATAGACAGCGGTCTTGCCAACCGTCAGGCCCAGGTATTCGCTTGGAGTCTGGGCCAGCAAGATCACGATCAGGCTCGCGAACATAAACTCTCTCCTCTTGTTGGCTGAGACTATGTAGCAAAAATGGGCCGGATTTCAAGCGCGAGAAGTGGCAATTTCTGGAGAGTCCAACCTGGCTTCGCCGCGCCTGGATATAGGTTTCCCCGTTTCAGTTTTCAGCTAAGATGCGGATGGATCATGATTTATCTCTTGCTCTAAGCGAACAACGAGCAGGGTGTTTCAGGGTCCAAAATCACATGATTGGTGGCGCGCCATGGTGCAAAGGCCTTTTCCAGGCCAGTATAATTTCACCAGGGCGAGAAAGGAGCAGAGGAAATGAACCTTGAATTCACCCAAACCCAGAAAATGGCGCAGGAAGCCGCGAGAGACCTCGCGGAGAAACACCTGAGGCCCATAGCAAGCAAGATAGACAAGGAGCACATGTTCCCCGCGGAGGTCGTAAAACTGCTCGGAGAGTTGGGGTTCATGGGCGTCGCGATACCCGAGGAATATGGTGGCGCTGGCATGGACTATGTGACCTATGTGCTCATCATGGAAGAGATAAGCCGGGTCTGCGCGTCAACGGGAATCATAGTCTCGGTCAACAATTCCCTGGCGTGCCATCCCATATACACCTTTGGAACCGAGGAGCAGAAGAGGAAGTATCTCGTTCCCCTGGCGTCGGGCAAGAAGCTTGGCGCGCTGTCCATGACCGAGCCGGGAGCGGGTTCTGACCCGGCCGCGGCCCAGACCCTGTTCCAGGACAAGGGCGACCGCTGGCTCGTGAACGGCAGGAAGATATTCGTCACCAACGGCCGGGAGGCGGACATCGTCGTGCTTTCGGGAACAACGGACAGGAGTCTGGGCGCAAAGGGTATGGTGACGGCAATAGTTGAGAAGGGAACCCCTGGCTTTGAGGTTGGGAAGCTGGAGGACAAGCTTGGAATAAGGGGATCGTCAACCGCGGAGTTCATCCTTGAGAACTGCGAGATACCGAAGGAGAACACACTTGGCGGCCCCGGCGATGGTTTCAAGGTCTGCATGTCAACCCTGGACGCTGGAAGGATCGGGGTCGCGGGCCAGGCCCTTGGCATAGCAAGGGCCTCCATAGAGGAGGCAATAGCGCACGCCAAGGAACGCGTCCAGTTTGGAAAACCCATAGCCGAGAACCAGGCCATCCAGTGGATGATAGCGGACATGACAACCGAGTATGAGGCCGCGAGATTGCTGACCCTTCGCGCCGCCTGGCTGAAGGACAGGGGCGAGCGCTACACCCGCGAGGCCGCTATGGCGAAGCTCAAGGCCTCGGAGGCCGCGTCGTTCTGCGCGACAAAGGCACTCCAGATACACGGGGGATATGGCTACACCACGGACTACGCCGCGGAAAGGCATTTCCGGGACGCCCGAATAACCGAGATATACGAGGGAACCTCGGAGATAATGCGCATGATAGTCGCGGGTTGGATGCTCAGATAGAAACAGGGAAGAGACCTCCGGGGCTTTTTAAAAAGGGGGCCTGTGCCCCTATATTGCCCGTGCTTTTGCAGAGATGTCCACCGTGGACACCCTGGGCGCATAATACTGCATCCCCACCGGAATTCACTGCACTACGGCTTTACCTTTGAATTGCTTAGCCCTCCAGAGGTAGACCCCGGCCTCAAGGCTTATCCGGTTCTCGCCCCCTTGCAGTTCTCCCGAATAGGCGAGCCTGCCCTCGGCCGCGTATATCCTCAGAGGCATTTCCTTCGGGGAAATAAACAGCGCGCCGCCGGGAATCCTCCCCGGATAATGGTTTTAGGTGTAGGGGCACCCCTTGTGGGTGCCCTATCAGGCCCCGTGCCTGCCCAGGGACGAACCCAACCTCATCCCTACATCTCACACTAGCAGAGGGTTTCCGATTCATGCAGGAAGTGGGTTGAA
>CBFGJU010000071.1:0-871 GCA_965649155.1 Caldifarciminota bacterium
ATACGGCCGGACTTATAGTCCTTGAGGAATACGATCCTCCCTACTACTGGGCGCGCGTCCTCAAGGATGGTGGCCTTGCGGACATAGAGGCCGCGGGCCGGGTGCTTTACCAGTCTGACAGGGATGTCCTTTTCAGACTTGAGAAGCCAGAGGCGCTCTATACCGGCCGTGTTATGATAAAGCGCCTGCCGGAGGCACCTGTTGACCTTGACAGTGGTTACCCTGACAAGGGTGGCAAGGCCTACAACCCTCTGATAGCCGAGATGGTGGCCGATGTGGATTCACTGCACTACCTGAATTTCGTTGACACCCTGCAGGGCTTCAAAACGAGGAACTCACACCACTCCCAGTGTGGCGCCGCGGCCAACTATGCCAAGGCATACCTGGAATCCCTGGGCTTGGACACAGTCTATCTGCACAACTACTCCGGGAGCTACGCGCCGAATGTTATAGGCATAAAATACGGGAAGGAATCTGACTCGGTCGTGATAATATGCGGCCACCTGGATGCGACTGCTGGCTGGCCGGATTACCCCGAAAGTGTCGCGCCCGGGGCTGATGACAACGGCTCCGGCTCTGCTCTCGTGCTTGAGGCCGCGACAGTCACGGCCGGATACGACTTCAGGCGCGAGATAAGATACATCCTTTTTACCGGGGAGGAACAGGGTCTGGTTGGTTCTGGTTATTACGCGTATCAGCACCGGTATGACTCCATTGTTGGCGTCCTGAACTTTGACATGATAGGCTACTCCAACAACAATCCCGAATCCATAGACATAATCGGGAACAACAACTCCGCCTGGCTAGTTGATTCCACTATATCGTGCCTGGGAACCTATGTGGGTTCGTGGCCCTACTACAGGCTCATAGA
>CBFGJU010000071.1:881-4328 GCA_965649155.1 Caldifarciminota bacterium
TTCTGGGACAGGGGAAAGTATGCCATCTGCGTGATAGAGGATCACGATGTTGTCAACCCTTATTACCATAGCCCAGGAGACACCATAGGCGCTGGATTTGAAGACCTGACGCTTGCCTGGACATGCGCGAAGATGGGTGTTGCTACCCTCGCCGCTCTCGCTGAACCAATAGGCTCATCCGTTGGAGAGAAGGCATCCGGTGGCCCTGGCGTGAGCCTCATTATGGGCAGGGCCGGTTTTATCCTCGTGGCGGACGGCCCTGCCAGCGCCACCCTTTACGATGTCTCGGGCCGCGCGCTTGAAACCAGGAAATTCACTGGCAGAGCCGCGTTTTCCCCGGGGCCGGGGGTCTATTTCGTGCGAGTGGATACGGGTGAAGGGTCTGAGCTCCTGAAGGCCGCTGTCGCCAGATAGGGACGCCTTACGAGACAGAAAAACGCGTTTTTGAAAACGCGCGCGTTTCCGGCCTATAATCTAAACCTATGATTTACGGCGTTATTCTCGCTGGCGGAAAAGGGGAGAGGTTCTGGCCCCTCTCAAGGACCCACAGACCCAAACAATTGATAAAATTCGGCGAAACGACCCTTCTTGAGGATGCCTATAAGAGGGTGAGCCAGATTGCTGACAGGACATGGGTGATAACAGGCAAGGTTATAGAGGAGGAGATAAGGAAACTCCTGCCGGGCGCGGATGTGATAGCCGAACCGGTTGGAAAGAACACGGGCCCCGCGTGCTTTTACACGGGCGCACTGGCCCTTCATGATGATCCTGAGGCAGTCTTGCTGGTCGCGCCGTCCGATCATGTTATCAGGGATGTTGGGGCCTTCCTAAATTGCGCCAGGCTCGCTGTTGATGTTGCAAACCAGGGTTATCTGGTCACCTTTGGCGTCCTGCCCACCAGACCTGAGACAGGCTACGGCTACATTGAGCGAGGAGATGTCCTCCGAGAGGGCCACGGGACAAAGGCCTTTGTAGCGAGCCGTTTCCACGAAAAGCCGGAACGCGCTACTGCTGAGGAATACATGCGCTCCGGCAGGTTCTACTGGAACTCCGGCATGTTCGTGTGGCGGGCGGATGTGCTGTCGGCCCAGCTTGCCTGCAATGCCCCGGATATCGTAAAGGCCCTGCCCGATGACCTTTGCCTGGAGAAATTTTACGCTTGCACGCCCTCAATTTCTGTTGATTACGCGGTAATGGAGAAAGCCGAGAAGATAGCGGTCGTGGAGGCTACTTTTGACTGGGAGGACGCGGGAAGTTTCGCTTCGCTGGAGAGGGTTTTTCCTCCTGATGAGCGCGGGAATGTCCTCTGGGGCGACGCCCTGGAGATGGGTTCGGAGAATTGCGTCCTGGTCTCCGAAGGAGGCCTCGTTGCCGCGTGGGGAGTTCGTGACCTGGTCATAGTCCACACCCCGGACGCGACCCTTGTAATTCCACGCTCAGAGGCCCAGAGGGTAAAGGAGATACTCGCTGAGCTGAGCAAGGATCCGGGGAGAAAGGATCTTTTGTAACCTTAGCCCTCCCCTGTTGCCCAGAAAAGGGCAGGCACGGGAGCCTGCCCCTACTCCCCCATAGGTGCAAAGTTCCATGTCTGGCCGTTATAATATACCTGTGAGCGACGAAATCTTTTCCCGGCTTGAGGATGTTCTCGGCGACCTGCGCGAGGGGAAGCCCCTCATTGTGGTTGACGACGAGGACAGGGAGAACGAGGGGGATTTTGTCATCGCGGCCGAGAAGGCAACCCCTGAGTTGATAAACCTGATGGCCCGGGCAGGGGGCGGACTTGTTTGTCTCGCTCTCAACCCTGCCAGGTTTGATGAGCTTGAGCTCGGCCTCCCTGTCCCCAACACCTCACGGATGGGAACCCCCTTTGGCATTCCCATAGACGCATCAGAGGTTACGACCGGAACATCCGCTCACGAGAGGGCAATGACAGCCCGGTGGGCCACGGACGAATCAAAGGGCCCGGATGATTTCCTTCGCCCCGGCCACCTTTACACCCTGCGGGCATCCGAGGGCGGCGTCCTCAGGCGCGCCGGCCACACCGAGGCAGGCGTTGATCTGGCGAGAATGGCGGGACTTTATCCTGCCGCGGTCATATGCGAGATAATGGACCAGGATGGCAGTATGGCACGCTTGCCCAGGCTGATAGAGGTCGCAAGGGCCCACGATCTCAAAATGATCACGGTTGCCGAGATAATCAGGTTCCGTCTTGCCAGGGAGATATATGTTGAGCGGATTCTCGTCAGGCCAGTCAAGACCAGGTGGGGGGATTTTGTTCTCCATCTTTATCGCGACAGGATAAAGGGGGATGTTCACCTCGCGCTGGTTTCCGGGGCCATATCCGAAAATGTTCTCGTTCGCGTCCAGAGGGAGTGCCCTGTCGGGGATGTCTTTGGCTCGGTGACATGCGACTGCAGGGAGCAGATGGACGCGACCCTCTTTCGGATAGGCGAGGAGGGGGGCGTTTTCGTCTATCTCAGGCAGGAGCCAGGCTCCGCCGGGACGGTTGCCCGGATACTTGAGCACATTGACCCTGACTACCTTGAACGCGAGCGCGACGAGGCCGAGCGATACATAGGCACGGGAGCGCAGATCCTGAAAGACCTCGGAGTCTCTTCAATGAGGCTCCTGACCAACAACCCCAGGAAGATGGTGGGAATAGAGGGCTTCGGCCTCCAGATAACCGAGAGGGTTCCCATCCAGCCGAGACCACGGAGGGAGAACATGGAGCACCTCTTGAAAAAAAGGGATACCCTGGGCCACATCATAGGCCCGCTTGACCAACCAGAGGAGACTTGATATGGAAAAGAGGGGACAGGTTTCAGCAAAGGGAAAACGAATCGCCATAATAGTCTCGCGCTTCAACGAGGCAATAAGCAAAAGGCTCCTTGAGGGCGCGACAGAGACCCTCCTTCAGCATGGAGCCGCGGACGCAGACCTGGATGTTTTCTGGGCCCCCGGCAGTTTTGAACTGCCACTTGTGGCGAAGGGGATCGCGGAAAAGGGCGGCTATGACGGCATCCTCGCACTCGGTTGCATAATAAGGGGCGAGACCCCACACTTTGACTACATTGCCGCTGAGACAGCCAAGGGCCTGGCAAAGGTAATGCTTGAGCACTCCCTCCCCCTGGGCTTTGGCATAATCACTGCTGACACGATGGATCAGGCCGCTGACAGGGCAGGGGGCAAGCAGGGCAACAAGGGCCGGCTCGCGGCCCTGCACCTCATGGAGATGATGAGCCTTTTGGAGGGGCTGTAGGGTTGTTGCTATTTAGGGACGAGTTCCTGTGTTGTCCGTGAATGAATTTTCAACTCAGGCTGTGAAGGGTGATCCTTCACCCGGACGGCCTCGGAATGGCTTAACTTAAGGCCAGGTTTTAGATTCCCTGATTTACGCCCATAATCAATCAATCTGGCTCCCGGAGCCGATTTCAGCGTGCCAAGACC
>CBFGJU010000072.1:0-4318 GCA_965649155.1 Caldifarciminota bacterium
GTCCATCCGCCCTCGCGGTGGCCGTTTCCAGTCTGCTTTACACCGCCAAAGGGCATGTGGCACTCCGCTCCTATGGTTGGCGCGTTTACATATGTGATGCCTGCCTCCAGCTCCTCAATAGCGCGCATGGATTCCCGCAGGTCTTTGGTGTAGATAGAAGAGGACAGGCCATACCTTATCCCGTTCGCGACCCTTATGGCTTCATCAAGATCCTTAACCTTTATAACCGAGAGCACGGGGCCAAATATCTCCTCCTGCTCTATGCGCATCCCCTGTTTGACGCCCTCAAATATGGTCGGCGCGTGGAACCAGCCCTTTGCCAAAGGCCCATCCGTGAGCCTCTCGCCGCCGTATGCCAGGGACGCGCCTTCGCTCTTTCCTATCTCAACATACTCCTGGACGGTCCTGAGCTGTCCCTCGTTGACCAGCGGCCCCATCTGGGTCTCGTTTTTCGTTGGATCACCTATGCGCAGAGCCTTCACCCTCTTGATGAGCCTTTCCATCATCTCGTCATAGACATCCTGGTGGATTATCAGTCTGCTCGTTGCCGTGCAACGCTGGCCTTGGGTCCCGAACGCGCCCCAGAGGACACCATCAACCGCGAGGTCAAGGTCCGCTGACGGCATGACTATCTGCGGGTTCTTTCCGCCCAGTTCAAGAGAAACCCTCTTGAGGTGCTTGCCCGCGATCTCGGCTATCCTTGCTCCAACCTCAACCGAGCCGGTGAAGGAGATCACACCGACATCCGGGTGGGTTATTATTGCCTCGCCAACCTCGCCTCCGCCGCCTGTTACAAGGTTCAGGACTCCCGGCGGAAGTCCGGCCTCCTCAAATATCCTGACGAACTCGGCCGCGCAAGCGGGTGTGTCCGTCGCGGGCTTGAAGACCACGCAGTTCCCGGAGAGCAGTGCGGGAAATATCTTCCAGGAAGGTATTGCCATGGGGAAGTTCCACGGTGTTATTAACCCCGCTATGCCTATGGGCCTCAGGATGGTGAGAGCCATCTTGTCCGGGAGCTCAGACGGCGCGTTCCTGGAGAAAAGCCTTCTACCCTCGCCGAAAGCGTAATAACCCGTGTCTATGGCTTCCTGGGTGTCTCCCCTTGCCTCGGTTATGACCTTTCCCATCTCCCTGGCCATGAGGAGGGATATTTCCTCCTTGCGCTTGACCAGGAGCTCGGTTGCCCGGAGCATTATCTCGCCCCTTTTCGGCGCGGGCAGTTTTGACCACTTCGGGAAGGCCTTTTTCGCGGCCTCCACGGCCTTTCCGACATCCTTCGCGCTTGACTTGGGGAATGTGCCGATGACCTCTTCCCAGTCCGAAGGGTTCCTGTTCTCAAAGACCCTGCCGGTCTCCGAGGGAACCCACTTCCCGTCTATGTAGTTAAGGTATTCCTTTGCCATTTTGCCTCCGGTAGGCCTTGATTATAAAATGGAGACACAGACCCACGCCAGGACGATAACCCACCTTTATCCACACGGGGCGGCCGCAAAGGGTTTTCCCTACCTCACTACCGCTACCCTTTTCGTTATGACCCTTTCCCCATCCCTGATCAGCACGACATAAGTCCCTCCTGTCTCAACAGGGAGCAAGAGGGTATTCAGTCCAAGCTTGACACTGATCATTTGCCTTTCCAAAAGGACGCCCACTGGATTATAGACCTCAAGCCAGAGCCTCTTTGTTTCGCCGGAGATCACGCTGAGCTGGATTCCCCCGGCAGAGATTCCCCTTGCTGTGACCTCAATGCCCTTTCCGGGGTCGGTCTCGTCCGTGCCAACCGAGCATGTATAGTAGAAACGGAATGTGTCCTGGGACCAGGCCGTGTCCGGCATGTCGTCCACGACCCCGACTGTCCAGTAATACCACTTCCCATCAACCAGGCCCAGGCCGGATATTGCCTCCGTGGTGTCCCTGTCATCCGTGTCCGCCGGGTCCATGTTGTTCCACCTGATAATGGCCGTGGCAAAGCTCTGTAGCGTATCCACTTTCAGGACATATCCCTGAGCAACGGAACGCAGGCGCCATGTGGTCGTATAAACATTGTTGGCCGCGTCGCCGCCTGTGGCGAAGACTATCTTGACCGCGCCCGTTCCTTTGTGCCAGCGCAGGGTGTCATCGCACACCGGGTTTGCCCAATTAGGTGGCGATATGAGCCTTATCCCCTGCAAGGGGAAATCCGGCGCTGTCGCAACCCCGCCATCCCTTCCCCCAGGCAGGTTTGGAACAGTCGGCGTGTGCGCCGCACCGGTTGTCCATGTGTTCGCGATGGGGTTGTAGATGTATATGGTGGTTGGATTGACGCCAGACCAGTAGTTGTAGCCTCCCATCACATATATCTCGTTTCTCAGGGTCGCGGCGGACGCGCCGTTGACCTGGGTGCCAGGGAAATTTGTTCGGTTTCGCCAGGAATTTGAGCCGGGGTTGTATTCGTCAGTCCTGTTGGTGTAATAAGGTTCTCCTGTGTTGTCGTCAAAGTCGTAAATGCCGGATATTATGTAGACGCAGGAATCACCGTTCTCGTTTCTCGCTATAGCGCAGGCGCCCTCTGACCTGGTCAGGGGCATTGCTGTCCTGGAGGTATAACTGTTGCCCGATGGGCTGTAACGATAGGTATTGTTGTAGACGGTGGGCGGAGTCCACGAATCCGGGGAATCGTGCCCCCCAAAGGTGTAGATCATTCCCCCGATTTCGCCCGCGGTCATCACCCCTTCCGCGCCGTAGGGGAAATCGGCTATCTGGGTCCAGGCATCAGTGCTGTAGCGATACCTGAACGCCGTGTTGCTGGCAGGATATGTTCCGGCGGAACCAGCGAACGCGAAAAGCTGTTTTTCACCGGAGAGGGTGGCAAAGGTTCCAGCGCAGTCATATCTTGCTGGTGTCGGCCCCTGAGTTCTCGTCTGCCAGCTGTTGCCGGATATGTCATACCAGTAATTGGTCCCTGTTACTCCAGATGAGGTCGCACCATAAGCAACCGGAAGCCAATCAAAGCTTGAGCTGGTTGCGAAAAACCCCGAGAATCCGGCAGGATATGCCCGGCCAGCAGGCGCATCTGCCCCTGTTTCCCATATGAGGGATAAAACCGCCAAAGTCATCAGCATGATTTATGCCTCCTTTTCACCATTAGCTAGTGGTTATATTATACGAAAAAACCCAGGGCCGATCAAGTAGGGGAAGATCATCTGTGAGGCAAACCAAGAAATAGATAACCCCCGAACTCACTCTTTTCCGGGCCGAGCAATAGGTAAACCCTAAACATTATAATTTTCGCCATGACGCTGGAAGAGCTCCTCACGCTCATAAAGACCAGAACTCACGAGGTCCTGCCGGAGGACGATCTCGTCCGAAAGGCAAAACGCCATCTTTCGGGAAAGCCACTTCGGGTAAAGCTGGGCTGTGATCCGACCAGGCCCGACCTCCACCTTGGCCACTATGTCGTTCTCAGGAAACTGAAAGAGCTCCAGGATGTCGGCGCAGAGATCGTTTTCATAGTCGGGGATTTCACCGGTATGATAGGCGACCCTTCGGGCCAATCAGAGACAAGGCCGCGGCTCTCGCGCGAGCAGATAGAGGAGAACGCGAAGACCTATTTCCAGCAGGTATACAAGGTCCTTGACCCGGAGAAGACCGAGGTCCGGGGAAACGCGGAATGGCTCGCGCCGCTGACGGCCGCGGATGTCATAGAACTCGCTTCCTGCTACACCGTAGCGAGGATGCTTGAGAGGGATGACTACGAGAAGCGTTTCAAGGCTGGTGTGCCCATCTATATCCACGAGTTTCTGTATCCTCTATACCAGGGCTATGACTCCTATGCCATCTCGGCAGACATAGAGGCTGGCGGCACAGACCAGAAGTTCAACTTTCTCGTTGGCAGGGCTGTTCAGGAACACTTTGGCGCCGAACCTCAGGTCATCTTGACCATGCCCCTTCTCAGGGGAACCGATGGTGCTCGCAAGATGTCCAAGTCCTATGACAACTATGTTGCCATAACCGAACCCCCTCGCGACATGTTCGGCAAGCTCATGTCCATTCCCGATGAGCTCATGCCGGAGTATTACGCTCTTTTGCTCGATCTGACGGCTGAGATCATGAGCCTCATCAAGGAAAACCCTCGCGAGGCCAAGGCCCGGCTCGCGAGGGAGATCGTAGCCGTTTTCCACGGCAGGGCAGAGGCTCAGGCCGCGGAGGAGGAATTCAACAAGGTATTCAGGGAAGGGGGACTCCCCGATGAAATACCCGAATTCAGATTACCGGAGGGGGGGCTTGAGGTCGTTGAGTTGCTGGTCAGGTCAGGGTTGGCCTCAAGCAAATCCGAGGCCAG
>CBFGJU010000073.1:0-4307 GCA_965649155.1 Caldifarciminota bacterium
GTATATTTGCGAGTCAAGCAATTTGAGGTTAGGGTGGTCCGGCTTGTAGACAGAGGCGAGCTTTGCCCTCTCGTTCTTGAGGGTAATGAGGTCCATCTCCCTCACCGCGTAATCCGTGTCCGGCACCATTCCCTTTGATTTCTCGTAGGCCTCCGGATACTGTCTCTTTAGAAGATCCAGGGTTGTCCGGGTTTCTATCCTTTCCTTTTCAAGTTCCCCCATGGCCCCGAGGATTATCTGTCCCTGGACCGTCGGTTCAAATATGCCGTATTCTCTTCGCATCTTTGCCAGGAGGTCGCCCAGGGAATCAAGCTCGTGCCTCATATCAGCCAGCTGTTCCTCCAGGAATCGCCGGAGAATCCTTGAACGCTCCCTGTCCATCTCCATTATGAACCTGGAGTATTCCCTGGCATAAGCGTTCGTTAGCATGGCCGCGCCCTGAGGCGTCTCCGCTGTCACCATTATGTCCATTATCTCCGTTGGTCCCTCCATCAGGACATTCACGCATCCCAGGAGATTGCCCGCGACCTCCTGGACTCCCACTATGCGGATCGTGGCACTTTCTCCAGCGCCGAAACCATCCGCGCCAACCGTGAAAATCCAGTTTTCAACGATCGTCGGTTCGCCGAACCTTCCCTTGCCAACCACTGATCCGCCCTTTTCCACTCGAAAGCTGTCCCCTTCCGAGACCAGCAGATATGTCCCTCCCGCGAAATCATCGGGGAAACCGCAGTCCGTGAAAGCCAGCCGTGCTCCGGCAGGTTTCTCCTTGACGGTGATGTTGAGGCCGTTTCTCTGGACAACCCTCTCAGCTATCGTGCGGCTCCTTATCAGGTTGACCTGGGTCTGAAAAGGATCGGCAACGAAGAACGGGGTGCCTATGGCTGTCTTCAGAACGCTGGTTGACCTGGCCAGGTCAATCCTGAGCCTTGCCGTTCCCCGATAGACGGGCTTCATTATGAAAGATACGATCACCGAGGCCCCGACCGAGAGCGCGATGATCACGCTGACCATCAGCCAGTGCTTCTTGAAGAGTTCCCAGTAGAACCTGATTCCTTTCTTGTCTTCCATAAGGCTACCTGTTCAACAGGAGATAGATGGATATGCCGACCGAGATGGCTGTCGCAACAACCGAGAAGATGGTTGGCCAGCCGCCCCACTTTGCCAGGAATGTCCTGGGCACATAGATGATGTCGCCGGATTCAATTCCAGCATCGGCCGCGGTCTGGCCCTTTTTCATGGCCGCGTTCAGGTCCACCCTTGAGGCTGTCTTCTTCTTTATGAGCTGGGTCCTTCCCATGTCCCCGGATGATGTTGGCCCTCCGGCCATAGCCACTATCTCCAGGATGGTCTCTGATCCGGTGATGTAATACTCCTTCGGGCCGAAGACCTCGCCGGTCACATACACCCTGAACAGAGGTTCCAAGGTCAACTGCGGGTTCTGGTAGTAAGCGTCATAAGCCTTCTCCAGCTCCGCTCTCAGGTTCTCGTGATCCTTTCCTGCCACGGTGACCTTGCCGAGTATGGGAAGGTAGCAACTGCCGTCCTCCTGAACACGGTATTCGCCGGAGATCATGGTGTCCGGCCACAGGAATATCCTTATCTTGTCGCCCGGAGTCAGCACACCGCTGGCGAGCAAGGACAGAAAAATCATCGTCAACGGCAAAATGATAAAGAAGCCCTCTGGAGCCGCGCAAGTTGATTATTGTCCTCTCTCATGTTGATCCCTTTGGAAACCAACGGCTATAATATTAACATGCTTTGGGCTGTTGCTTTCGCCTGGACATCGGGAAACTGGACCCAGTATGGAGCCGACAACTCTCACTCCCATTTCCAGATCACCAAGGGCGCGATAACGGATACCCCGATTGTAAAGTGGAGTTTCCAGGCCGACGGCATGGTGGAGTGCTACGGCCCCGGCGTTGCTGACCTGGATGGTGATGGGCACACGGAGGTGGTCTTTGGTTCCTGCGCAGGGACTGTCTATTGCCTTGACGGCTCGTCCGGCTCCCTCGTGTGGAGCTACAAGACCGGCTCTGACGCAATAACCGCGCCCCTGATAAAGGACTTTGACGGCGATGGCGAGCTGGATGTCGTTATGGGCAGTTTTGACGGCAAGGCCTATTGCTTCTCGGCCGGGGGAGCGGTGAAATGGAGCTTTGACACCCACGGCCAGATATGGTCATCCCCGGCCGCGCTTGATATTTCCGGAGACGGCAGGCCAGAGGTCTTCATTGGTTCAAGGTCTGACACGCTCTATTGCCTTGATGGGCCAACCGGCTCCCTCAGGTGGGCCGCGCCCACCGGCGGCAGAGATATAGGCCCATCCTCGCCCGCTGTTGGGGATGTGAATGGAGATGGGCTTCCGGAGGTCCTGGTTGGTTGTGAGAACGGGCCTTTGCACTGCTTCAATGCTCTGAACGGGGCTCTCCTCTGGACATACATGACTGACGGGACTGTCTGGTCTTCGCCTGGAATAATTGATTTTGACGGCACGAAACGGATAATCTTTGGCTCCGGAGACGGCTGGGTCTATTGCCTGACCGGTTCCGGCTCCCTTGACTGGAAATATAGGGTGGGACAATACACCAACTCCTCGCCCTCGTTTGCTGACCTTGACCGGGACGGCTCGCCCGAGATACTCATAGGCAGTTCCGACGGCTTGCTGATATGTTTCGCCGCGGACGGCTCTGTCAAGTGGACATATCCGGTCAACTGCGATGTTCACAGGGGCCCCGCGATCGCGGACATCAACGGCGATGGCTGGCTTGATGTTCTTTCCTCGGCTCACTACCACGACACCTTGAATTGCATGTTCGGAACGACCGGTTCCCTTTTCTGGAGGAAGGTGATCGGCTACGATGTGCACGACATAACGGTCGCGGATGTTGATGATGATGGTTGTGCGGAGATAGTTTTCGGAACCCAGGCGCCAACGACCCTTTGGGTTCTTGACGACCCGTATGACACCCGGGATTGTGGGACTGATATAACGGAGTCCCCTGGCGGCAAAGAATACCCCTCCCTGATCGGATTCATGGGTGGCTTCAGGCTCGTTTTGCCAGATAGGGCATTTCTTGAGATCAACATCCACGACCCCTCCGGCAGGTTGGTTGCCAACCTATACACGGGATACCTGGGCCCAGGCGCCCACGACTTCTTTCCACACCTGAAAAAAGGCGTCTGGTTCCCGGTCATAAAAGCCGAGGATTTCCGCCTCACAGACAGGTTCATAGTGAGATGATCGCGCCGCTTGCTTTACTTTTCGCTTCAGACACCGCGGTGTTCCGTTTCTACCAGGGTTTCAACGCTCAGGAGGCCTATTTTCCTGAAGGGTTCACAGGAGAGCCTATTACCTGGAGCCTCGGTCTCGGCCTGGTGTCTACCCCCAACGGCCTTCGGATAAGGGGCCAGGACACTGACCTGGATGACAACGGGTGGCCGGACATAACCGTCTCCTGCGGGGAGTGGTATGCGGACAGCATATTCAGGGTTTTCCTGAACCGCGAGGGCCAGTTTGAATTTCTGGGCGTCAAGTATGCATACGGAGATAGGCTTTTCCTTGACGGCCACAGCATCTCGGACTTCAACGCTAACGGTTTGCTTGACCTTGTCATAGATGTCATGGGGAACTTTGAGTATCCGGATACCACCCAGGTCTATTCCCTCATCCTCTGGGACTGGCCCTGGGGAGACAGGATTGACAGCCTCGCCTCCTGGTGCACAGAGGCCTCTGTCAGCGCGGACCTGAATTCCGACGGCTACGAGGACCTCATCATGGCGGTTTTCAGGGACTCGGTCAAGGGGCTTGATAGCACAAAGAGCGTGATATACTGGGGAGGGTCTTTTGGTTTTTCCGATGATAACAAGACCCTTCTGCCAACCCTGGGTTGCCACGGCGCGGCCGTCGCGGACCTCAACCAGGATGGCTACCTTGATGTGGTCTTTGCCAACACCTATGCGTCCTGGGGATACGAAGGGGTTGATTCCTACATATACTGGGGAGGGTCAGGCGGGTATTCCGTTGCCGCGAGGAAATCCCTGGACACACACGGCGCTTATGGCGTGACCGTCGGCGATATCAACAGGGACGGCTATCTTGATCTGGTTTTTCCCCAGAGGGAGGCTGATCATTCCGTCATATTCTATGGAAGTCCAAAGGGTTTCTCCTACTACCCTAATCTCAGGATATATTCGCGCGGCGCGACAGCGGCCTGGCTTGACGACCTGGACAGGGACGGCTGGCTTGACCTCATCCTTTCCAGGAAGATAACCAACGAACACCCGGAAACCATAATCTACTGGAA
>CBFGJU010000074.1:0-4307 GCA_965649155.1 Caldifarciminota bacterium
AGCTGGCGGATGGTCCCCTGGATTGAGTGCGCGAACTTGCCAGGGCCTTTCTGTTCAACAACCACAGCCCCTTCTTCAACCAGCACTTCAACCTCCGGGCTCACGGGCACCCTGATCTCTCCCAGGGGGCCCTTTACCAGACAGGACGAGTTCTCCAACTTTATCTCAACGCCCTTTGGTAGCGGTATCGGTTTTTTCCCTATCCTGCTCATTTTTTCACCATATCTGGCATATGACCTCTCCGCCGAGTCTCTTTGCCCTGGCCTCGGAGTCGGTAAGAAGGCCTTTTGATGTTGAGATTATCGCTATGCCGAGGCCGTTCTTTACCCATGGTATCTCGCTCGCGCCCACATAGACCCTCTTGGAGGGTTTTGAGACCCTTTCCAGGAAGCTCATGGTGGGTTTGCCCTTTTTGTCAAACCTGAACCTCACGGAGATGTTTCTGCCTTCAACAGAAAAAGACTCTATGTAACCCTCCCTGCGCATTATCTCAAGCAGGGCGGTCTTCATCCTGGATGCCGGGTATATCGTGCACCCCCGGTGGCCCGCGGAGAGGGCGTTTCTCATCCTGGTCAGCATGTCGCCTATTACATCCATATCTTCTCCTACCAGCTGGCTTTTGTCACTCCTGGTATCTCGCCAGCGAGGGCTAGTTCACGGAAGCATATCCTGCATATCCCGAACCTGCGTATGTAGCCCCTGTCCCTGCCACAGCGGGAACAGCGGTTCACTCTTCTGGTCCTGAACTTGGGCTTGCGTTTCTGTTTTTCCCACTGGCACTTGCTCGCCATTATGCTCTCCTCTCAAAGGGAAAACCCAGCGCCGAAAGCAACTGTAGCGCCTCCTCATCGCGCCGGGCCGATGTTACGATGGTTATGTTCATGCCAAAGACTGTCTTTACCTTGTCCACCTCTATTTCAGGGAAGATTATCTGTTCGCTTACCCCGAAGGTGTAACTGCCTCGGCCATCAAAAGAATTGACGGGTATCCCCCGGAAGTCCCTTACCCTGGGCAGGGCAAAGTTGACCAGCCTGTCTATGAAGTCATAAGCCATGGCGCCGCGCAGGGTTGATTTCACCCCAAGCGGAACCCCCTTCCTCAGGTGGAATCCCGCGACAGACTTCCTGGCCCTCGTCACGGATGGCCTCTGGCCTGTTATGATGGCGATGTCATCTGCCATTATATCAAGCACCTTGGGGTCCTGAATGGCCTTGCCGGTGGTAGTGGATACAACAACCTTGATTATCCTGGGCACGGCGTTGATGTTCTTGTAGCCCAGCTCTTTTTTGAGTCGCGGCCTTATCTTCTTCCTGAACTCATCAAGCAATCTGGACATCACCCTATTGCCTCCCCGCATTTCTTGCAAACCCTGAACTTATTCCCGTCATCGTCAAATGCAAACCCTATCCTGGTGGGCTTGCCGCACTTAGGACAGACCAGCATGACGCAATCTATCCTGACCGGTCCGGGTATCTCTATTATCCCGGATGGCTTGTTCTGGCCCCTGGGGCGCTGGTGCTTCTTGAGCATGTTGACGCCCTCAATTATGAGCATCCGCTTCTGGATCAACACCTTGGAGACCTTGCCCTCCTCGCCGCGGGCCCTGCCCCTGATGACCCTGACGGTGTCTCCTTTCTTTATCTTTATCGCCATCACAGCACCTCCGGCGCCAGGGAGACTATCTTCATGAACTTCTTGTCCCTGAGTTCTCGCGCCACGGGGCCAAAGACCCTTGTCCCCTTGGGGTCTCCGTTCTGGTCTATTATGACCGCGGCGTTGTCATCAAACCTTATGTATGTTCCGTCCGGCCTGCGGGTCTCCTTCCTGGTTCTGACTATGACTGCCCTTTCCACCGCGCCCTTCTTGATCGGCGCGCCCGGAACGGCGTCCTTTATTGCAACCACCACGATGTCCCCGACTCCTGCGTATCTGCGCTTTGAGCCTCCCATGACCCGTATCACCATTGCCCGCTGTGCGCCGGTGTTATCCGCTATCCGCAGGGAGGTGGTGTCCTGTATCATTCCAGTTTCTCCGCTTTCTTGATTATGCTTACAACCCTCCACCTCTTTAGCCTGGAAAGGGGCCTTGTCTCCGCGAGCTGGACCAAATCCCCGACCGAACACTGGTTCTCCTCGTCGTGAGCGTATAGCTTCTTGCGTTTTCGGACGAACTTCCCGTAAAGGGGATGCCTGGCCATGGTCTCGGTGACCACAACCACGGTCTTGTCCATCCTGTCGGATATGACAGTGCCTCTGACCGTCTTGCGTCTACCCCTCATCTCTGGCCTCCTTCGCTTTCTCTTCTCTTATTATCGTTATCACCCTCGCTATCTCCCGCCTTATTTCCCTGAACCTGTGGAACCGTTCCACCTGGCCAAGCTGCTTGGCTATCCTGAGCTTGAAATACTCGTCCTTGAGCTCGCGGAGCTTGGTCTCTCGTTCCTTGGGGGTCAGCTCCCTTATGTTCCTCGCCCTCTTTCCCATGTTTCAGACGCCTCCTTCTGACCTGCTGACGAATCGCGTTGGAACCGAGAGCTTGCACGAGGCCTTCCTGTATGCCTCACGGGCTGTTTCCTCGGAGACGCCGGAGAACTCAAAGAGCATCTTCCCTCTTTTCACCACCGCGACCCAGAGCTCAACATTCCCCTTTCCTTTGCCCTGTCTGGTTTCCGCAGGCTTCTTGGTCACGGGTTTGTCCGGGAATATCCTTATCCACACCTTCGCTCCCTTGCCCAGAGACCTTGAGAGAGATACCCTCACCGCCTCTATCTGCCGCGCGGTTATCCAAGCGGGTTCGGTTGCCTTTATCCCGTAGTCGCCATAGTGGAGAGAGTTGCCGGATTGGGCTACGCCCTTCCTGCGTCCGCGCTGTTGTTTCCTGTATTTCGTTCTTTTCGGTGCCAGAAGCATGTCTCTATTCCTCCGTTTCCACTTGACGTGGGCCCAGCTTCTCGCCCTTGTATATCCAGACCTTTATGCCTATGGTTCCATACTTGGTATAGCAGGTGGCAAATCCGTAGTCTATGTTCGCCCGGAGGGTCTGCAGGGGAACGCGGCCCCTCAGATACCATTCCTTTCTCGCTATCTCCGCTCCGCCGAGGCGACCCTTGCACCTTATCTTTATGCCCTTCGCGCCCATGCGAAGGGCGTTTTCCACCGCGCGCTTCATTGCCCTTCGGTGGGAGACGCGCTTCTCTATCTGTCTGGCAATGTTCTCCGCTACTATCTGGGCCTCAGTCTCCGGATTTGATATTTCCTGGATATTTACACCCACACCGCGCAGTCCAGTCAGCTTGATCAGGTCAGCCCTCAGGGTTTCAACATCAACACCCCTCCTGCCTATCACCACGCCCGGCTTGCCCGTGAAGATGCTCACGGTTATTCTCTGCGCGGCGCGATCTATCACTATTTTGGAAATATCAGCGCCTGAGTAGTGGTTCATTATGTGGCGCCTTATCTTCATGTCCTCTTCCAGGTAGGCCGGGAACCGTTTCTTGTCAGCGAACCACCGGCTGATCCATTCTCTGGTTATCGGGAGCCTGAAACCCATCGGGTGAACCTTATGTCCCATTACTCGCTTGCCTCCTCGCTTCTTACCTCAACTATTATGTGGCTTGTTCTTCTCTTTATGGTGCTATACCCGCCGAACCTCACTGGTTTTATGGCAGGTTTGAGTATCCTCCAGGTTGGTCCCTGGTCCACCCTTACTGCCGAGACCACCATTCCATCCTCGTTTATTTCCCCGCCTGATTTTTCCTTGCACGCGGCCGCGGCCGCAGAGAGGGCCTTCTGGAAGACCCTGGCAGACCCTTTTGGCGTTACTGCCAGGATGGCCCTTGCCTCTGGCACGGACTTCCCCTTGATCAGTTCGGCCACAAGCCGGGCCTTTTTGGGAGAGACCCGACGGTATTTCAGAACGCACCTGCCTGTCATGTTATCTCACTTTTTCACCGCTATCTTCAGAGCCTTCTTGGCTTCCTTGTGTCCCTTGAATGTCCTGGTGGGAGCGAACTCTCCGAGCTTGTGTCCAACCATCTCCTGGGTCACATAGACCGGGATGTGCTTTCGCCCGTTGTGCACCAGGAAGGTATGGCCTATCATGTCCGGGGTTATGGTGCACGACCTTGACCAGGTCTTCAGGGGCTTCTTTTCCCCTCCCTCGTTCATTGCCCTGACCCTGGCCAGGAGCCTGGCATCAACATAAGGGCCTTTTTTTACTGATCTGCCCATTATTTTCTCCTCTTGACTATGAACCTGTCCGAGGCCTTCTTGCCGCGCCTGGTTTTCGCTCCACGCGCCATGCGGCCC
>CBFGJU010000075.1:0-4262 GCA_965649155.1 Caldifarciminota bacterium
ATCTGGGTTGCGAGCCGAACTCGCTGTTCCTCGGCGCCAGAGAGGGTTTCGGTCGGCCTCTCAAGGGTCAGGTAACCGAGGCCTACATCCATGAGAAATCCCAGCCTGGCTTTGAGCTCCTTGATTATCTGCTTTGCTATGATGGCTTCGCGTTCGGAAAGCTCCAGGCCGTCAATGAAACCCAGGGCCGCGCCAACATCCAGGAGCGTGAGCTCATAAATGTTGACATCGCCTATTCTCACAGCGAGCGCCTCTGGCCTGAGCCTCGCGCCGTTGCACGCGGAGCAGGGGTCGTGGACCATGTATCTCTCTATCTCACGGCGGACCCAGTCTGATTCGGTTTTCTGGTATCTCCGCCAGAGCCAGGGTATGACCCCTTCCCACCAGGGATAGGCTCCGGGGGTGTCAGGGCCGTGGTAGTCCTCTTCGCTCTCAACCCCGTATAAAATAACATTTTTGAACCTATCCGGCAGTTCCTCCCACGGCCGCTCAAGGTCAACCCTGTAACGGGATGCGAGCCTCTCCAGCCTGAAAAGGATGGTGGGAGGAGGTTCGCCCCAGGGCCTTACAGCACCCTCAAGGATGGAGAGCTCGGGGTCTCCTATTATGAGGTCCGGGTCCATCTGGGTTATCACGCCCAGGCCGTCGCAGGTCGGGCAGGCGCCATAAGGGGAATTGAAGGAGAAAAGACGGGGTTCCATTTCCTGGAGGGAAAAGCCGCACGATGGGCACGAGAACTTCTCTGAATAGGTCTTTTCATAGCCATCCATGGCAAAGGAAACGAGGCCGCCGGTCTCCCTCAGGGCCGTCTCAACCGCCTCAGCCAGCCGTGGCCTGTCCTCGTCGCCCCTGACGAGAAGCCTGTCAACAACGGCCTCTATGGTGTGCTGTTTGTAGCGCTCAAGCGATGGGGCCTCATCCAGGAGGTAGAGCTTGCCGTCTATCCTTGCCCTCACATATCCTCGTTTCTCAAGGTTGGCAATGAGCTCCTTATACTCGCCCTTCCTGCCGCGAACCACAGGCGCCAGAACAGCTATCTGCTTGTCCTTTGCCTTGCCAAGAATGTCCCGTATTATCTCGTCCGCGCTCCAGCGCTCCAGCGGGATGTCGCATTTCGGACAATAGGCCTTGCCTATGCGGGCGAAAAGGAGCCTGAGGTAGTCATATATTTCCGTCACGGTCGCAACGGTTGAACGGGGGTTCCTGCCTGCCTTGCGTTGTTCTATGGCGATCGCGGGGGAAAGCCCCTCAATGTAGTCCAGGTCAGGTTTCTCCATGAGGCCGAGGAACTGCCTGGCATAGGCGGACAGGGACTCAACATACCTTCGCTGACCCTCAGCGTAAAGGGTGTCAAAAGCGAGGGAAGATTTCCCGGAACCAGAAAGGCCGGTTATCACCACGAGCTTGCCCCTGGGTATGTCCAGGTCTATGTTCTTCAGGTTGTGCTGGCGCGCGCCGCGCACCCTTATGAACTCAGGCTCCATGAAGGAAGATATTATACCCCTGGAAATGGCTTGTTTTCAAGGGAAGTAGGGGCCGGACGGATCCGATTGCACGGGTTAGACCAGGAACGGCCTGATCCGGCCCGGCCTTCCACGGACCGCACCATGTAATCCGTCTTAATCAATAGATCGCCGGCTTGCACCTCAGGGCCTGACAAGGTTTTATGAGGGTTTTATGGTTCCGGGATCACCACAAGCGGCTCCGAAACTTCCTTTTGAGTCGCGCTTGACACACACAACAGCATAATTTGCCCGCGCGGGTCAGAGGACCCGCAAGGAGGAAAAGATGAAAGGCTTCATAAAAGCAGGCACGATGGTTGTGGGCATCCTGGTGGCAATAGGGTGCCAGAGGAACATACCAGACCAAAACGAGGGAGCTGAGATAACAGGTAGCGATCCGGATAACATCCCTGTTTATCCGAGGGATGTGCATGGGACGGTTACCTTCTCAGCGTATCCAATGAATGATCTCACGGTGTATCTATACGACGCGAACGACGAGATAATAGATACCCTTCGCTTTCAGTATGAGTTTCATAACGGCCAATGGTCGCAATACTACGACTTCTGCCGCAAGAACATCAACGCCTACGGACATCCATACCCCTGGTTTGTATGCGTAGAAGCGTTCTCAGCAGTTAAACCAGAACCAGATGTGCCAGCCTACAACTGCAGTGCCCCCATATTCTCATACAGCTTCGCCGAAGAGAACTGCGACCCAGAAAGACCCTCAGCGCACAGGGATATAGCCGTCAGTTGGAATCATACCGGATACTGCACACCTAACCCGTGCGGATTCTAGCAAGAGGCAGAGCGAGGCTGGTATCGTAAGATTGCGCGTCCTCCTGTTTCCTCGTATAATATAGATGTGAAGGAGGTCTTACGATGGTTTTGTTTGTTCTTCTAATGCAGGTCCAGGTGGATTGGCGGGTATGGCTGTATGGCATGAGGCCGGGCAGGACACTGGGGAAACCGGGTGCTGAGAGCCTTATCATGGCCCCGGAGGGTTTTCTCCTGGGAGTTGGCCATTCAAGGCCCTATCCGGACCTTCACGCGGTAGCCTGGGCCCTTACCCCTCAGGGCTACACACTCTGGCAGTTCCACCAGGACACGGTATCCTATGATCTCAGTCTCTTCATCGGGTGTTGCGCTTCACCTCTAGGTTATTTATACGCTGGGGGTTACGCGGATTTTCCCGGAGAGTCGTCCTCAACTCTCTTTGTGGTGAGATTCAATCCGGTAAATGGTTTTCCAATATGGAGCTACACTCTTCCCTACACGGCAGACAGGACCGCGAGCGGTTCCGGGCTCTTCGCGTCGGACCCCAACGGCAACCTGATTGCTTGCGGAGATTTGTGGACTCCTTCAACTGGTATTGATATACATGCCATCTCATTGGATACTGCGGGAAACCTCCGGTGGTATTTCCGATACGACGGGCCATGGCACGCAATCGATCAATCCTATGACATGGCCGTGGACCAAGACGGAAACACTTACCTGGTAGGGATGCGGGAGGATACTATAGGCTCGTGTCCAAACACGATACCCCTGGTTATCAAGCTGGACACAGCGGGGAATCTTCTCTGGATGAATGTAATGACATCTTTAACGGGTTATGTGGGCCAGACCCTTGCCCTCTTTGACAACTGGATATACATATCTGGCGTGACCGGGTGGCGAGTAGCATCAAAGAATGAAGAGGTCTTTGTCGCCAGGCTTGACACAGCAACGGGTTCAGTGGATTGGTATGAGAGATACAATAATCCCCTGTGGCCCTGGGTCAACGACATGATCCTTGACGAAAACTGCAACATCTATCTTGCAGGAGAGGGGGGACCAAATTGCTTTGAGGTGATGTGTGTTGATTCTAACGGATCTGAGAAATGGAGACTTGGCGTAGAATCAGGGGGGAACCATGGGATAAAAGTTATAAGGCTTGACTCCCTGGGGAACCTTTTCGCGGGTGGCACGGGCAGGGATGAGAAATATCCAGTAGTTTATAAGCTTGATACTCTAGGCAATCTGATCTGGGCATGGAGAGACACGATACCTGATTACGATGGTTCCACGGTTTCCGGGTTGGTTCCCGATGGCCGGGGTGGCGTCTATGTCCAGGAGCGGTTTACCGCTCCCGATACGGCTATCCCCTATTACACCAATATCACCTCCGTTGTTCACCTGACCGATGGCCAGGCCATTGCTGAGAATCCTGGCAAGGGCCAGGAGATCAGGGTTCTCATGGCCCCTGATGGTCTCTGGGTCTCAGGTTACGAGGGAGAGGTCAGGATCTACGACCCCGCGGGCCGGCTGATCATCAAAAGAGAAATATCCGTCAAAACCCTGATAGGCCCCCTTTCCCCTGGGGTCTATTTCGTGGTGGCTGGGAAGGAAAGGGCAAAGGTGGCTGTCCGATAAGGTTTTGACCAGGAACGAACAACCATTATAATCTGCGCATGAAGAGACTATCCTTTACGGGGTTGTTCGCTCTCTCCTGCTCGGTCTTCGCTCCGCCCCATCTTTGACACCTCATTTTCTCCTAAGTTCTTACCGGATAAGGAGTTAGGCAAAATCAGGCCGTAAAAGTTGGCACTACAAATCAGGCTAAGTCCTTGTCAGTCAAGGAGTTTGATGAAAACAGGGGGTTCCTTGATGCTCAGTCTGGCGAATATCTCTCTTGTCTCCCCCTTGATCTCAGTCCTCGCTATCAGGCGGGCCGAACATACGCGATAGGATGAGGATTTTATCCTTCCCAGAACC
>CBFGJU010000076.1:0-4254 GCA_965649155.1 Caldifarciminota bacterium
GAAAGGTTGTCATACCTTATTCCCTGGAAGTGCTCCGCGTGCTGAGCGAAAACCGATATTGGACGGCCAAAAGCGAGTCCCGCGGGGTTCCAGAAAACCGAGGATGGCCCGGAGGTTACGGCGCTCACAGCGTTTGCCATCCCGAGCTCGCGGCCCCCGGCGCCGAGATTGAGAAAGAGGCCGGATTGAGCCTGGCTTATCCCGGCGAGAGTCAAAGAGAGAAGGGTTATCCTTTTCATTTTTCACCTCACTTCCTTATGGCCAGCTTGCCCATCTTCTCCGCTTTCTGGGAGCCGTTTAGGGCCTGCGCTCGTAATCGCCAGATGTATATGCCAGAGGGAATTTTTGATATGTCCATGGCCACAGCGTCCCCCAGGCCGCCGGTTATGTTCTCAGTTATCATGCCGGCCGGTTTGCCCTCCAGGTCATAAAGGAGAACATCAACCCTGGCCTCGGTGGTGGTGAATACCCTGAAGAAGATGTGGTTTCCGTAATCAGATGTCGGCGCTGGATTGGGATAGACATAGACCGAATCCAATGGCATGAAGTCCCCGGTGCCAGGGCCTATCACTATGTCTGCTTTGCCTTTTGAGCTGTTCCCGAATTTGTCGTATGCTGTCGCGGTTATGGTCCCCTGGCCCTCGTGCAGGCCGCCGGTCCAGAATTTCCCATCAAACATGCGGCCTGTCGTGTCAGCGGCATAGAGAGTAATAGGAAGTATATCGCCGCCCTCGGTCTGCAGGGTGCACGCTGGTATGCCCGGTATCCACCTCTCAGTTTCAACAACAACCCTGCAGGTGTCTCCGAGCCTCAGGGAGCTGGGGTTCGGCCTCACCCAGACGCTCATGGGGCCAGAGGGCACCAGGGTGGCTCTGAGAAGTCCACTGCCGGCTGTCCCCGCGATGAGGGTAGCAGTGTCAACCATCTCCACGCACATGATGTTCTGAGGCAATATCTGCGTTTTCCAGGAACGCCCGTCATCAATGGTGTAAATGAGGGTAGGCTTCTGGTTGTATCCCATCGTCAACACAGTCATATCCCCGTAACGGTCAACATCACCTTTGGCGCCGTAAAGATTGGAAGGCAAGGGCTCATAAACAACCGTCCAGCTGGCCTGGTTTCCGGGCTCGCCTGCCCAGAGCCTGCCGGAAGTGACATCAGTAGCATATAGCTTTCCGTTGTGCTGGTTGAAAAGAAGCCCGACGATCTTTTTCCCGTTCAGGGAGTCTATGCGGTTTGAGAAATCCGGATATGTTCCCCAGTAGACACCATTGCCAGCCCCCCAGAATACCCGACCATCAGGGGCCACCTCCATGGACCAGAGGGAATCCGGCATGGGGATATCCGTCCAATCGGTCCCGCCGTTCGTGGAAAGGCTCGCTTTGATCTGACCTGTTAAAGTGTTCAGCCTCAAGGCCCAAAGCCTGTTAAAGTCCACAGGATCAACCTCAAGGTATATCGGGAAAGAGATGTCCCCGGCGCTGATTCCACCCATCCCAACCCAGCTGTCCCCAGCATCAGTGGACCGGAGAACGATCCCGCTGCCGCTCGAGTCCATGTAAAGCGCGACAGCATATACTATCTGCGGCTGGGTCGGCGAAGCGGCTGTCGCTACTCCGTAGATGAGGGGATTCAGGGTTGTCCTCGTCCAGCTTTTCCCCGCGTCCGGCGAACGGTATAAATGTCCGGAAAAGTCTACAGAATAGATAGCGGTATCGTTGCTCCATATTGAATACAGGCCCATGGCTATCCACGCAAACAGGCTCTCGTTGCTCTCCTGCCAGTAGTGGAAATTGCTGTTTGAAAGGAGAATGCCAAGGCCTTCTGTTGAGGCTATGCCAACGCTCTGGGTAAAATCAAGGTCGGTTATGCCCTCGGCGTCATAAACGAGAGAGGTGTCAAACAGGGATTGCCGATATACCTTGGTATAGAAAAGCGCTGGAAGTAACCCGCTCCTGGCCAGAAGCGCGTGGACGGTGTCGCCTCCGTAAGGTATGATGAGCATCTCGCTCCAGCCTGGCACCCCGATGAAACCATTGGGATTCGGCGTCAGCTGGTAGTCGTAGAAGATGCCCCTCGTGGTCAAGAAGAACATGTATTGCAAGAGTCCCGTTTTCCTTACGATTTCTATGTCCTCAACACTGCCCTCGCCCCCCGTGTTCTCCCAGAAGACCCGCCAGTTCAGAGAATCCTTTGGGGAGAACCAGACCTCCAGTTTATAATAGGTTTCCAGGATTCCTCCGGAGCCGCCTATTCCCACGAAAACGGAGTCGTTCCGCGCCCAGAGCGATCGTGGCGCTCCGCCTGAGGAGTCAAGCTGAAATGCCCCGCGGGGCGCCCAGGTAGTCCCTGTGAAACGGTATGTGACGATCCTGTCACTGCCATCCCCGAGAGCAAGGTAGACCCCGGAGCCTACCGTATCAACGAAGAAGACAGCATCAGTCATGTTTTGAGGGGCGATGGGCACGGGGTTGAAGCTTGCTCCGCCATCAGTTGAAAACATCAGTCCCATATCCGAGGAGTAAAAAATGATGGCATTGGGCGAAGGGGCGCAGATGTCCTTCGGACAGGGGAGTTCCAGGTTTAACCTGGCCCAGCTCGCTCCTCCGTTCATGCTCTTGAAGATCTCGTATCCGTTGGTGATATAAACGATGTTCCTGTTTAGGGGATCAACCGCTATGTGGGTTATCGTTCCCCCAACGACATCCGGGATGGGCTGAAAGCTCACATCCTGGGGAAAGAAGGAGGGGCTGGGTGAACCCGTGACCCCGCCGGGGGTTCCCGGAACCGGAAGGCCCGGTTCCTGAACCGACAAGCTTACGCCAAAGAGAAAGCAGATCATATTCACGGTCAAATTATAAACAGGATTGCCCCTCCGGGTCAAATATCCGTTTTGATTTCCCCGATGAGCTTTTTGGCAAGGGCAAGGAGCTTTGGATCGGACCTAACGCGGTCGGAGCCATAGAGGATTGCCGTGTGATGGACCCCGCCCAGGACATCCGCGGCCTCGGCGAGGCCGAGGCCCAGCTCCTCCCGAAGGATATAGGCTATGATGTGCCTGGCCAAGGAAACCCTCCTGCGCCTGGAACCGGACAGGAGCTCCGATGAGGAAACCCCGATGAAATCCGTCACCCTCTCGGCTACTCGCTGGCCAGGGGTCTTGACCACGATCATGTCAGCGAGGATGGCTTTCGCGGATTCAAGGCTAACAGGGCCCCCAACCAGAGAATGGTATGCCAGGAGTCTCTGAACGATTCCCTCCAACTCCCTCATTGCGCCCCGGCAGTTCCGGGCCGCGTGGGCTATGACCTCCGGGTCAACCGGAACCCCCCTGGTTTCCAGGGATGTGCTGAGAAATCTTTCCCTGTCACTTGGTCCGGGCGCAGGCAATTCAACCAGGAGTCCTCCCATAAGCCTTGACAGCAAGGGGTCAAGCAGATCAAGGCTCACCGGGTTGAGCGTTGAAACGACGATAACCTTCCTGTCCTTGAGGAGGAGGGAGTCAATCATGTGGAGCAATTCCTCCTGCAGGAGGGGCTTGCCCTTGACGAACTGGAAATCGTCAAGTATAAGTAGGTCAAGGTTCCTGAAGTCCTTCTTGAACTGGCCAACCCTCCTCTCCTTTATGGACGAGAGGAGGGAGTTGAAGAAAGGCTCCATCCTCGCGTATCTGACCGAGGCATCAGGATTAAGGCTAAGGGCATGGTGGCCGCCCGCGTTGGCCAGGTGGGTCTTGCCAGTGCCCGGCGGCCCGACCAGGCACAGTATCCCTCCTGAGATATCCTCCACGAACCTCCTTACAACAGCGCACGGGAACCGATTGTGGGAGAGGAGAAGGAAACCCGCTAGAGTAAACCGCGGCACCAGGCCTATCCCGGCCCTGGGAGACCTGCCGCGCTCAGGGAGCGGTGACGGCTCAGCGATCCGGAACTGAAGGGTTATCTTCTCGCCAACTGCCTCCTCTATTGCCTCTGTGAGCAGGGGGGCATACCTGGCCCCTATCCAGTCAGCGAAGAACTGGTCCGGAACGGTCACCAAGGCTATCCCGCCCTGGACAGAGATGTCCCTTATGCCAGAAAACCATGTCTCGTATATCTGTGGAGACACGGTTTGTCTGACTCTGGAGAGGACATCGGGCAGGATGTTCACAGCGACAAAGTATAGGATGGGGCCGGATCGCGGCTCAAGGCCTTCTAACCTGTTGAGAGATAAGGCATTTCACGCAACTCCCGTGCCATCAAGGCCATAGCCTCA
>CBFGJU010000077.1:0-11918 GCA_965649155.1 Caldifarciminota bacterium
AAGATCCCTCCTTAATAATAAGCACATGATCAAAACAAGAAGGAGTTCAGCCTGATGACCAGCTCTTGTATCATAGCAAGCGTAATCCTATCCCAGGTTTCGGGAACCTGGCCCATGTGGGGAGGAGAACCAACCCACAGATCCGTCCAGCTGATGAAGGGCGCGATTACCAGTCCGGTGATAAAGTGGCGCTTTGCGACCCTGGCAGATGTTGAGTGGCAGTTTTCGGCCGTGGCCGACTGCGATGGAGACGGCCGATCCGAGGTGATCTTCGGGTCTTCTGATTCCATTGTCCACTGTCTTGATGGTGCAACGGGTTCCCTCAAATGGTCTTTCGTTGCCAACGGACCCATAACATCATCTCCGGCGATCGCGGAGGTTACCGGAGACGGAGTCACCGATGTGATCGTGGCCACTGGCAACCCAACTGGCACTGGCGACCTCAATCTTTACTGCCTGACCGGCACCACCGGGAACCAGCAGTGGAGCTATCCCATCTTCAGGGGGATGAACTCGGCTCCGGCAATAGCGGATGTGGACGCTGACGGCCAGATGGAGGTTCTTATTGGCTGTATAGCTTCCGGACTAATATGTCTGAATGGAGAGGACGGCTCTTTGGGCTGGTTTTTCAATACCGGCGCTCAGGTCGGCTCTTCTCCAGCAATCGCTGACATAGACGCCGATGACATCCTGGAGGTCATAGTTGGCTCCAATGATTCCAGGGTTTATTGCGTGAACGGGCAAACCGGAACCGAAGAATGGAGATATGTGACCGGCGGGCCAGTGGTCTCATCTCCCGCGCTTGCCGATCTTGATGGCGTTGGTGGAATGGAGGTGGTTTTCGGCAGTTATGACGGCAATGTCTACTGCCTGAGTTCCTCCGGAACGCTGGCCTGGCTATATGACGCTCCCGGCGGCATGCAGAGCGCATCCCCGGCAATCGCTGATGTGGATGGAGATGGCGAGCTGGAAGTGATAATCGGCGGAGGGCTTCGCGTTTATTCCCTGAACGGCCTAACCGGTGGCCAGGAATGGGAAAAGGTATTCGTCGGGCCCTTTTCCATTCATACGGGAGTTTCTCTTGCCGATGTAGACACAGATGACAGGTTTGAGGTTTTGGTTCCGAACTTCAACGGCTCAGTCCTAAATTGCCTGAACGCGGAGGACGGTTCAACTCGCTGGCAAATTGACCTTGCCTTTGATGTGCACTCGCCGTTTGTGGGCGACATAGACGATGACGGGTGTATAGAAATCGTGGCCGGAACCTATGGTCCCGATGTTGATGGATACCGGGTATTCGCGCTTGATGACCCCTCTGGAGCTACTGACTGCGGAGTCCTGTATGAGAATGTTGAGGAAGGTTCTGAATTCGGTTCCCTTGAGTTCCGGCCCGCAGGCAGAGGGATTTACCTTTTCCTGCCCCGCGAGGATCAGGTTTCCTTGTCTCTCTACGACGCATCAGGCAAGCTCGTTCAGAGGCTTTATGATGGCGTATTGGCTCAAGGCGGTCATAGCTTTATCCCGGCGACAGATGGCAGAGGCATTCATTTTGCGGTTCTCAAATATCAAGGAGGGATCAGGGCCCTCAAGCTTCTGAGATAATCAGCGGAGGCCGGCCGGAGTTCATCGCACCTCCCATGTAAAAATCCGGCCGGCCACTTTTTCGGACCAGAACCTTTCATTTACCAACCCGGCCGGATCAAATTCTGCACCTCCCGTCTCCGGCCGGGTTTTGCCATCGCGCGACCGGGAAGAGATTGCCATTGGTATCGGATATAAATCAATTTAATCAATATCTGACAACGATTCTGCTTATAGCCATTAAGCTGTCATTAAGCTCTTTCCTTATAACTCAGATGTGTTCAAAAACAAAAAGGAGTTCGTATCATGACGCTTCTTTCTGTAAACAGCATCTTCCTGGTTTCTTTGAGCCTGTTCGCCAGGACATATGGCGGAGGAGATGTTGATGAACCTCGCTCTGTATCGCCGACATCCGATGGAGGGTTCGTGCTCGCCGGACATACTATTAGTTTTGGTGCCGGAAACTACGACTTCCTCATCCTCAAGATCTTCTCCAATGGCACCTTGGACTGGGCAAGGACATTCGGGGGCGCCAGCTATGACTATCCGTATTCGGTTATACAGACCTCTGATGGCGGATTCGCTGTCGCGGGATACACGCGAAGCTTTGGCGTCGGGAACTACGATCTTCTCATCCTCAAGCTCCTTTCTGACGGTTCCCTGGACTGGGCAAGAACATTCGGGGGGACTAATGTGGATTACGCCTATTCGCTCATACAGACATCCGATGGCGGATTCGCGATCGCTGGTAGCACTGCGAGTTTCGGCGCCGGAGGGCAGGATATTTTTGTTCTCAGGCTTTTCTCAAATGGTTCCCTGGACTGGGCCAGGACATTCGGGGGTAGCAACGCTGATATAGCTCATTCGCTCATACAGACCTCAGATGGCGGATTCGCGATCGCAGGAGAGACATACAGCTTCAGCGCAAATGGCCGCCCCGATTTCCTCGTGCTGAAGCTATCCGCTAACGGTTCCCTTGACTGGGCCAGGGTTTTTGGAGACACGGCCAATAACTATGCCTATTCAATCGTCCAGACTTCCGATGGCGGGTTTGCTGTTGCCGGAGGAACAACAGGTTCTGGCACCGGCAGTGACGATTTTCTCGTCCTCAAGCTCCTCGCTGATGGCTCACGGGATTGGGCCAGGACCTACGGAAGGACATATGTGGAAAGGGCCTACTCAATAATCCAGACCCCTGATGGTGGGCTAGCGGTTGTGGGAGAAACAGGGGCATGGGGCGATTGGCTGATGGGTTTCCTCATTGTCAAGCTGTCCTCCGGCGGTTCCCGTCAATGGAGCAAGGCCATAGGGGCTCGCCCTGGTGTTTGCTCGGCATTTCAGACATCCGACAACAGGTTTGTGATTGCCGGAACAAGGTCTGGAACCGCCAGTGAACTTAATTTCTTCCTTGTAGCCATGGATCAGAACGGAGTCTATGTGGGTTGCGTAAACGATCATTCTGTAACCGAGGGAATCCCTGTTCTCGTTGATTCCTCGGTCTCGTTGGGGGCTAGTTGTTCTCCCGATCCTTCAACCCCGAATCCCACCCAGACAACGCCGGATTTGACGACGGTGGATATCTGTGAGCCTATGTATGAAGATGTTGGAGAGGCTCCGGATAAAGGGGTTCCCGCCTTAATCTGCTCGTCAGTTCCTGGTGGTCTGATGTTCGCTTCCAGGTATGAGGTCGCGGTCAAGATTTATTATCCGGATGGCCGCGTCGCCTATTCCGGTGATCTTGGAAAGGGCCAGAACCGGATACCCCTTGAGACCGGGGCTTATATCTGGATGGCAGGCGGATACAAAGGCAAAGCCATCGTAAGGTAATCACTCAATAAACCTCAATCAGGGGTTATTTATACCAGGGAACGCCCCTTTCCAGTGCGTCTATTATCCGGAAGTAAAGGGCCTCGGCCTGGGCCGCGACACGGGGCCAGGAGTATCTGTCCGCGGACCGGAAACCTTCCTCCCTGAGCCTGCCATAGAGCTCGCGGTCAGAGAGAACCCTGATGATGTCCTTCGCGTAGGTCTCGGGGTTCCAGATGTCCGTGAGGATGCCGTTGACCCCGGATTCTATGACCTGCGCGTAGCCAGAAATCGCGCTCGCGACAACAGGGGTGCCGCAGGCCATTGCCTCAATGAGAACTATGCCGAAGGTCTCGCCGCCGACCGCGGGGGAGGTATAAAGGTCAGCCGACGCGTAATACGAGGCCAGGGCTTCGGTGGGCACGAATCCCTCAAAGAGAACGGAATCCCTGAGCTCGGACGGGACAGATTCCTTGTATAGTTCAAGGTTGGGGCCCTTGCCGCACGCGACCAGGACAGCATCCGGAATCTCCCTTTTTACCAGCTTGAAAGCCTCAAGGATATAGGGAAAGCCCTTACGGGGTTCCATCCGTCCAACATAGAGTATCTTCGGGCCCTTTATCTCTGTGAGTCTTTCAATCTTCGGGACATCCGGCCTGAAACGCTTTGTATCAACGCCGTTCGGGATTATGCAGTAGTTTTGGCCAGGGTAATATGGGAATATCTCCCCGATGGCCACGCGGGATACGCCGACATTCGCGTCCACTCGCCTGGAAAGATTCCGGAAAGCGAACCGTCCAAGCTTGTGCCAGTTGAAACCGACGAAAGCGGTGTGGTGGGTTGCGACAACAGGGGACAAAGAGGCTCTTGCCGCGAGAAAAGGCAGGTTTGGAGCATACGGGCCGTGGACATGAATGATATCATAGCCGGACCGGACGACCTCCTTAACCCTCCTGGCCACAGCCGGGGTGATTGGCGTGATGGTCAGCTGGGTCAGGTTGAAGGCCTTTGTTGCCTTCATTATCCGTATCCTGCCGACACGGATGACCCCCTCCTCGCTCTCCGGAGCGCCCTCGTAGCCCGCGGTCAAGACATCAACATGGTGGCCGCGCTCCCTGAGGGCAACGGTCAGGTGGTGAAGGTGCTCTGTCACGCCACCGGGAAAGGGATAGTATGCATCAGAACACTGGATTATTCGCAATTTTCTCATGCGGTGATATTATAAACTCGCGCCCTGGCTGACGGCTACTCCTCTTCTTCTTCCTCCCACATGTCCTCCTCCAGCTCGTATATGTCAAACTCCTCCGTGAGCTCCCGGAGCTCAAAGACCTTCTCCTCAACCTCGTGTAGCGTGGAGGACGCCTTGACGAAGAACTCCTCAAGCTCGGTCTGGACTATATCTCCGGCTATGGCGGAGTTCGCCTCGTTGTATATTATGTTCCTCAGATCAATAAGGGTATCTCTCAGGCGCTGAAGATCCGGAGACGAATCCTCCACGCCATATTCCTCTTCATCCTTTGGCGTGGTTGTCTGAGACAACATGCTGTCAATCTCTTCCAGAAGATCCATTATGATGCTGTCCCAGTCGGAGCTGTAGCCGGAAATCCGCTCCCAGAGCTCCAACACTTCGTCCTCTGTCATGGCCATATATCTCTACCTCCTCATGTTTATCTCTCTCTAACGAAAAATTTTCCTGGAAGTTGCCTCACCGCGCCCTTCATCTCCAGGGATAGGAGAACCGAAAGCGCGGTCGGGGGGTCAATGCCGAGGTCCTCGGCTATCTCGTCCACATGCATGGGTTCTGCTTTCAGGAGATCAAAAACCCCTCGCTCATCAGGGCTTATGTCCGGCAGGGGCCTTTCCCTTGACTTACCCAGGAGAACCTCTGGACCGGTGTAGACGAACGCGCCCTCGGATATGAGCTTGTTGGTTCCCTTGCTTTTCTCGGAGAATATGTTTCCGGGCACCGCGAACACATCCCTGCCCTGGTCAATGGCCCAGCGCGCTGTTATAAGCGCTCCGGAATCAACATTCCCCTCAACTATGACCACTGCTCGCGAGAGTCCGGAGATTATCCTGTTCCTGCCGGGAAAGTTATAGGGTTCTGGTTTAGCGGTTGGAAGGAACTCGGAGACCACCGCGCCGCCGGACTCAACTATACGCGCGAATAGCTCAAGATGCGATGAGGGCGACGGGTATTTGTGTCCTGAACCAAGCACGGCAACGGTTTTGCCGCCGGCCTTCAGCGCGGCCCTGTGGCCTATCCCGTCTATGCCAAGGGCGCCGCCGGATACCAGGGTCAGGCCTGCCCGCGCCACCTCGGCCCCCAGCTCCTCAGCAACCCTGCGACCGTAGGAGGTGGGGTTTCTCGTGCCAACGACGGCAATGCCGGGGTTCCGAAGTATCCGTGGGTCTCCGTGGACAAAAATAACGGCCGGAGAATCCTCCAGCTGGGCCAGGTGAGCGGGATAATCGTTCTCCCAGAAGCCGATGACCCGGATCCCGGCCTGTTCGGCAAAAAGTATGTCCTCGGCCACGGTTGCGAAATCAAAGAGCTTTATGGCAAGCGCGACCTTCTCGCCGACTATGGGCTCCAGCTCCGCGACTCCGGCCGAAAAGACGGCCCCCGGCGACCCGAAATAGGCCATGAGCTTCCTGTAGCGCATGGGGCCAAGGCCTTCCACGGCCAAAAGCCCTATCTTTTCGGCGAGTGAATTCTCCGGCTCTCGCAAAGTGCCAAATGATATTGAAGGTGCCGGCGCGGATCAAGTAGGAGCAGGCCCCAGTGCCTGACCTGGGTAGGGACGACACCGCATGGTTGTTATGCAAGGATTCGCTGGTTATTTGCGACCCCCTGGCCACCCCTCCAACATCAGGAGCCATTCCTTCTTTTCCAGTCCGCCGGCATAGCCAACCAGCGAGCCATCCGAGCCCACCACCCTGTGGCACGGGACGACGATGGGCCAGGGATTGGAACGCATGATTGAGCCTATCCCGCGAGGGTGAATTCCGGTCGCACAGCCCAGATCGCGGTAGCTTATGACCGAACCGGGGCCGACATGTTCTCTCAGGTAATCATAGGCTAAAAGGGCTTTTTCGGAAACAGGCCGGTGGGACATGGGCAGACAAAACCAGGAGAAACACCATCTGCCTGAGCTGAAGTATTCCTCCAGGGCCTCGGTGAACCTGCGGGCAAGGCCGGATGGGCGGTGGTTTCCGGAAGGGTTCCGGACAAAAGAGCTCCAGCCAAAAGAGAGCACTTTTTCCCCCTCAAAGACAACCTCAAAGTTGCCAACCGGTGTCGCGATGAGCAATCTGCCCTCTTTCACTTCAAAAGCTCCAGGGCCTCTCTAAGGGATGAGGCCAAGAGGATTTCAATTCCTCTGACATCCGGGGCCTCGGTTTTGGGTATGATGGCCATCCTGAAGCCAGCCCTTTTAGCTTCAAGCAGGCGCTGGCGCAGGCCCTTGACCGGCCTTATCTCCCCGACGAGGCCTATCTCCCCGACAAAGACCGTTGCCCTGTCAACGGGAATGCCGTTGTTCGCGGATGCCACTGCGACAGCGAGCGCGAGGTCAGCTCCGGGGTCATAGATTCTCAGGCCGCCAGCGACATTCACATATACATCCTGGTTTCGTATGCGGACCCCCGCGCGCTTCTCCAAGACAGCCACGAGCATGGCGAACCTGCCGTGGTCATAACCAGTTGCCCGCCGGGTCGGGACAGGAAAGGGGTTAAACGAGACCAGGGCTTGTAGCTCAACCATCAGGGGCCTCGCTCCCTCCATCACGGGCGCGGCCGCGACTCCCGGAACAGGCTGAGCGGAAAGGTCAACCAGGCTCAGGGACGAGACAGGAACAAGGCCCTTCTCGGTCATCTCAAACAGACCCGTCTCATCGGTCGGGCCGAAGCGGTTCTTCGGGCTTCGGAGGACTCGGAGCGAGTGTCCCTTCTCGCCCTCAAGGTAAAGAACAACATCAACCATGTGCTCAAGGGTTCGTGGGCCAGCAATTATCCCCTCCTTCGTCACATGACCCACGAGAAAGACCGAGGTGCCCTTCTCCTTGGCAAGCCTGAGAAACGCACCCCCGGTCTCCCTGACCTGGGAGACCGAGCCAGGAGAAGACGACAGGGCCTCCATGAAAACTGTCTGGACGGAGTCAATGAAAAGAACCTGCGGGCTGAAATCCTCCGCGGCTCGGATTATCTCCTCAACCACTACCTCGCCCGAAACATTGATGCTCTCAAGCTCAAGGCCGAGCCGCCTCGCTCTCATCGCGAGCTGGCGCGGGGACTCCTCCGCGGAGACATAGAGGGTCTTTATGCCCCTTTTGCCCAGAGAGCCAGCCACTTCCAGAAGCAGGGTTGACTTGCCGACCCCAGGATCGCCGCCCAGGAGAACGAGCGAGCCTTGAACGATCCCTCCGCCCAGGACCCTATCAAACTCAGAAAAACCAGTCTCAGACCTTTCCTCGCCCTCCGGGGGAAGATCGGAAAGCCGTTCAACCCTCGCAGATTTCCCTGAACCGGAAGCTGGTTTCTTTTGCTCAACCACCTCCTCAACAAGGGTGTTCCACTCCCCACAAGCGGGACACCTTCCCATCCACTTCGGCGAGGTGTAGCCGCAGGCCTGGCAGACGAAATGGGTCTTTTGGCGCAAGCTCAGATGATAATCCAGACACCTATCTCATAACCACCCTTTCCGAGACCGAGCCGCGGCCTGTCTCAAGCCTGGGAAAATAGAAGCCGGGCTTTTGTTTTTTGTTCCGCGCCCCTCGTTGAGACCGGATGTGTAGCTCCCGCCCCGATATATCTCCGGGTAGTCCCCCACGCCTCGTGGCGGACAGGTCCCTGGTGTTCCATGGGCGAGGCGTCCAGGCCTACCCGGCATAATATCGTGAAGAAATCTTCTGGCCGCGTCATATGACCTGAGGGAGCAGGCCCCTGCCTTTTGCAAACGCTCACGCGCCGGACTTATAATCTTCGCTCGGAGGCTGAAATGACTGAAATCAGAAAAACTGCCTTGAACGCGCTCCACCACGAACGCGGAGCGAGAATGGTTCCTTTCGCTGGCTACGAGATGCCCATCCAGTATGAGGGGATAGTACCGGAACACCTCTGGGTTCGGAAGTCCGCAGGGCTTTTTGATGTGTCCCACATGGGCGAGATTGATGTCAAGGGGCCAGGCGCGCTGGACATGCTCATGCGGATCACAACGAACAACCCGTCAAAGCTGGCTATCGGCCAGGTCCAGTATTCCGCTTTCGGCACAGAGCAGGGCGGCGCTGTTGATGACCTCCTCATATACAAGATGGCCGAGGATCACTTCTTCCTGGTTGTGAACGCGGCCAACGACGACAAGGACTGGGCCTGGATAGAGCGCCACGCGAAGGACTACGAGGTTGAGATCGCGCACCTGAGCCTCCAATACACGGAAATAGCGTTCCAGGGGCCACTGGCGCAGGAAGTGCTTCAGGGCATGACGAGCTACGACCTTGAGAAGATGGGCTACTACTGGTTTGATCACATTGATCTCATGGGCAAGAAGGATGTCCTGGTGTCACGGACAGGCTACACGGGCGAGGACGGGTTTGAGATATACACCACTGACCCGCAGTATGGCGTTGACCTGGCGAAGAAACTCCTCTCGGACGAGAGGGTCAAACCAATAGGCCTGGGAGCGAGGGATACCCTTCGGATGGAGATGGGCTATTGCCTCTACGGCAACGACATAGACGACAACCAGAACCTTCTTGAGGCAGGACTTGGCTGGATAATTGATTTTGAGAAACCGGATTTCATTGGCAAGAAGGCCCTCGTGGCCTCAAAGGAAAAGGGCCTTAGATACAGAAGAGCGGGTTTTATCATGAAGGAAACCGGTGGCCTCCCAAGGCACGGCCAGAAGGTCTTCGTGGACGGCAAAGAGGCCGGATGGGTATCATCGGGAACCCTCGCGCCATCCCTCGGCAAGGGCGCTGGCCTCGCATATCTGCCGAGGGAACTCAAGATCGGCCAGGAGTTTGAAATAGAGATACGGCCAGGCAAGCTCCTCAAGGCAGAGCGGGTCAATCTGCCGATGGTAAAGGGGACGGTCAGGAAGTAGGAACAAGGCCCTGCGCTCATCCAATCCTGGCGACGATAACCGGCAATCTGTAAATTGTAGTTGACACAATATAGGGTCTTAGTGTAAAATATAGTTCCCATCAAGGAGGCAAATTGGAGCAGGCAGAAAGAGCACTCGTGGAGATGAACCCCTGGTGGAAAATGGGTTCGGTGCCCGGGGTTTTTCTCAAGGAGTTCAAGCGGGACGCCTACTTCCTGGTAAGAAGAGAGCTGGCAAAGGAAAGCAACGAGGCCATCTTGATACTTGGCCCCAGGAGGGTGGGCAAGACCGTGGTTTTCTATCAGGTAATAGACCTTCTGCTAGGAAAGGGAACCCCTCCCCAGTCCATCCTCTACATAACCTTTGATAATCCGAGAATGAGGGGCACGGGACCGGATGAGATAATGAGATGGTTCAGTGAGGCCGTGAACTACGAGCAGAGACCAGGTTTTCTTTTCTTTGACGAGATCCAGTATCTTGATGATTGGGACAGGTGGCTCAAATACCTGGTTGACCGTAAGATGCCCTATAGAATTCTTGCCACCGGTTCGGCAACGGTTGCCCTCAAGAAGGGGAAGAGGGAAAGCGGGGTTGGACGATGGAAAGAGATAAGGATGTTCCCCATGAGCTTCGCGGAATTCGTGGAGTTAAAGAGGGGAAAGAAAGATTTTGCCCTGCTCAAAGAGTTCTCCGGATTAAACTCAAAGGCTCCCCCCGCGGCGCTCTCCCTGGAATACGACTTTCTGAGGGGATTTTTCACCGAATATCTCCTGAAGGGCGGGTTTCCGGAGGGCCTGGACATGGAGGTGGCTGATGCCCACGCCCGAATAAGGGACACGATTGATCGGGTCATATACAAGGACATATCCGCCCTGGGCGGCATAAGGGAGCCCCTGAGAATGGAGGCCTTGTTTCATTACCTCCTTGAGAAACCCGGCGGGCTCGTCAACAAACAGAGCATTGCCAGCGAAATAGGACTTCCGCGCCCAACCCTGGATTCTTATATCAGAGCCCTGGAGGACTCCATGCTCATCACGAGGATCCCGCCCATCCTCGGAAAACACAAGAAACAGGACAAGATATACCCCGCGGACCCCGGACTCCTGGCTACGGCCAGGCACCTTCTGGAACCCATATACAAACCGGAGATAAAGGGGCAGCTTCTGGAGACGGCCGTATGCGCCAACATGGCTTACTACGCGTGGCATAAAGGTTTTAGTATGAGATACTGGCGCTCAAAGAAATCTGAGGTGGATTTTGTCCTTACGGAGGCCGGAGAGCCGGTGATGGCCGTTGAGGCAAAGTCCGGAGGCAAACTGAGCGGGGGCATCCGAGAATTTCACAGTAAATACCCAAATGTGCCAGTAAGGGTGATGAGTCTGTCCGATATCCCTAGCAGAGAACAGCCCATGTGGCTCACGCACCTCCCAGCCTTTGTTGACCTCTTTATCGGCACCAATGAGATAAGGAAGGAGCTCTCGGAGGGCTGAACCCAGCAGAACCGTGGCTATGGTTTGACTGAAAACTAATCCAGGTTGACTGTCCTCTCAACCTCTATGTCTTGGGATATGGTTCCTATTGGTGTGTCAAAGTGAACTGTCCCAGCCATGCGTATCTTTGACTTCTTCTTCGCCACAGCGGTCATCACCACATCCCCCATCTTGGGAATGGTGGAGTATTTGACCTTGAGCCTGGTGGTTATTATGCCTTCGCCGTGTTTGGGTATGGTGTGTTTCTCTGAGACAACGCCCTGCGCGACCTCAACATCCTCCATGAAAAGGGTGTAGTCAAGCCTGTCAAGGACAGCGTTGACATCGTTGGGATTCTGGGCCTTGAGCTTGACCTCCAGCTCAAAGCCGGAGAAGTCTGCGTTGACGAGCTTTGCCGCGTGAAGGCTGAACTCGCACTTGGCAAGTGCCTTGCGCTCAGCTATCCAGGTGCAGCTTAAGATGGGGATGAGGACTAAAAGGAACTTTCTCATGGGGAAATTATGGGGCGAGCGGTTGAGCAAGAACAACCCCCTTTTGCCTCACCGCGAGATCACCCCCGGCCCCCAAAGCACAGGGTGCGGAACGGGGAGGGAGTGTATAAGTTCCAGCTTTGCAGACATCAGGGCCTCAGGGGGACTTTTTCCCTGAGATAGGTTCCCGAAGAACGATACCGAGAGCCTGAAGGCTGACTCGTCCTTAACGCTCCAGAGGGTTGAGATGAGGTCAGAGACACCTGAGGCAGAGAAGCTCCTGCGGAGGCCCATTATGCCCTCCCCTCCGCCCAGCCTGCCCACCCCTGTCTGGCAGGCTGACAGATAGACAAGGCCAACCCCCCTCATGTCCATGGTCATGGCCTCCATGGCAGTCAGATAGCCATCGTTGGCAATGTCTGGTTTCTCAGGGGCAGAGGCCCCGTAGAAGGCTATCCAGGATGTTGT
>CBFGJU010000078.1:0-4251 GCA_965649155.1 Caldifarciminota bacterium
AGTTGCCCCTGGGATGTGAACACCTGGCCCTTTCGCGCGTTCCTGGTAGGCAGGACGCAATCAAAGAGGTCAAAACCCCGCTCAACCGCGTCCCCTATATCCTCAGGATAACCAACGCCCATAACATATCTGGGTTTATCCTCCGGCAGTATCCGGTCAAGGAGATCAAGAACCTCGTTCCGTTCCTGCCTGGTCTCTCCGAGAGCGAGTCCGCCGGCCGCGTAGCCATCAAAACCGATCTCAACCAGGGCCCTGGCGCAACGCTCCCTGAGATCCGGATAAACAGACCCCTGGACTATGGCAAACAGGGCACCGTGGTGGCCGCTGTCTCTGAAATGCCTGGCCGATCTTTCTGCCCAGGCTATGGTCAGATCAACCGCCCTTTCCGCATCATCCCTCGCGGCCGGATATGGCGATGGCTCATCAAGGGTCATGCGTATGTCGGAACCAAGGGCCTCCTGTATGTCAAGGACGCGCTCAGGGCTGAAGAAATGCATGGAACCATCCCTGTGGCTCTGGAACCGGACGCCCTCCGGCAAAACCTTTCTCAGTTTCGCGAGGCTGTAGACCTGGAAACCTCCGGAATCGGTCAGGATTGACCTGTCCCAGGCCATGAAACGGTGCAATCCGCCAAGGGCGCTGATGGTCTGGGGGCCGGGCGCTATGGCGAGGTGATATGTGTTGGAAACTATAATCCATGTCCCGGTCTGGACGAGCATGGCAGGGGTTATGCCCTTGAGGGTTGCCTGGGTCGCGACTGGCATGAAGCACGGGGTTGGAACCGGGCCGTGGGCCGTGATCAGCGCGCCGGCCCTGGCGCGACCTCGCCTGGCTTCTATCTCAAAACCGAATGCTTTGTTTTCGGAACCCATATCCTCAGAGCGCCTTTCTGGCATGTTATCTCAAGGTTTCCAGGGCCAAGCCGGAACACCTCGCCATCGGCCTGCGCGAGGGTTTCTTTCTTTAACCTGTAGGCGACATGCTCAGCCTGGCCGTAGTGAACCTCAGGCATGTCAAGGTGCTGGCCTTTGGTCACCTTATGTATGCTTCGGAGGAGCTTGAAAAACGAGACCGGCTCTATTATGTGCACATCAAGAATACCATCGTCCATCACTGCCTTTGGGAAAAGGGCGTAGCCCCCGCCCATGACCCGACCTATTCCCGCGCCTGACATGAGCGCGGGCCCGGAATAAACAAGGCCGCCGGCCTCAACCTCAATGGAGGGAGGTCGGAATCCGCTGAACGCCATCAGGGTTGAAAGGAGGTATAGGGGAAAACCAGAAAGCCAGTTAACCGAGTCTATCCTGCGCGCCACGCTAGCGTCAAAACCAACCCCAAGGCCGTTCGCGAATGTCAAGGAGAATCTCCCTGTCCTGGCAAGGCCCAGATCAACGGCCGCCTCGGAGTGGGAACGGAGTATTTCAAGAGATTCGCGGAGGCCGAGGCCTCTCCCGAAGAGGCTTTTTGGCAGGTCATTTCCGCGGCCGCAGGGGAGGAGTGCCATGGGCAGGCCTGTCCCCGCGAGGGCCTCCGCGACCTCCCGGAATGTCCCGTCTCCGCCCAGGCAGGCTATCGCGTCCGCTCCAGCATCAAGTATTGCCCTGGTTTTCGCGGTTCCATCTCCACGGGTTTCCGTGAGACTCACGATCGGTTGGGGAAATATTTCGCTTATGCGATCGGCGATTTTTCGGTATATCTTGCTGGCTCTGCCTCTTCCAGCCGCGGGGTTAACTATGAGGCCAAGCCTGGTGGGCATACCCGCGCTATTCTCTGGCCCCGGTCACCATTCTGAGGATGAATCCGGCCGCGTCCTCAATGTGCTCCGAGGTCTTTCTGGCGAGATCGTCAATACTCTGCCTGCCGTCGGCAAGCGCGTTCGCGACCTCCTCCTGGATGGAAAGAAGCCCCTTCTTTCTTATCATCTCGGCTCTCACCGCGGCCTCTGATTCCGCGTTCGCGAGGATCTGCGAGGCCTCCTGTCTGGCTCTATCCAGGGTCTGCCTGGCTCTTTCCTGCCCCTGGCGAACGAGCTCCTCGGCCCTGGCCTCGGCCTCTCTGATGTTGCTACTTTCCGGAGAAGTAGTCTCGGTCTTCATCTCAGGTTTTTTCTCCAGCTTCGCCCGTGAACAAAGCCACGAGGCCAAAGCTTAAAGCAACGGCCCGCGGCCGTTCAAACCCCGCACCCTCCATTTCTCCGAGGAAGTTGGCTTTTGGCCCGAAGCGCTCCACAGAACCGGCAAAGTAGCGATACGGGCCAGGATCAGCCCCGGTAAACCTTGCCAGTAGAGGAACGAAAAAACGGGCATATATCCTGAAAGCGAAACGCACGAGGGGGTTGTCCGGAAGCACGGATTCCAGGACAACGCATTTCCCGCCGGGCCTGAGAACCCGCGAGGCCTCGCTAAGGGCAAGAGGCCTGTCCCGAATGTTGCGTATCCCCCAGGCTATTGTCAGCGAATCAAACGAGCCAGCCCTGAACGGCAGAGAGGTCGCGTCCGCCAGAACAAGGGGCAAGGAGGGAGATTTTGCCCTCGCGGCCCTGAGCATTGACATGTCCCCGTCAAGCCCTATAACAGGAAGTCCCCTTATAGCCGAGACAAGAGCCATGTCTCCGGTTCCACAACAGAGGTCAAGAACCAGTCCCGCGCACTCCGCCGCGGCCCTCTCGCGCCAGCCGGTGTCCAGACCGAGGCTCATCAGCCTGTTCATCCGGTCGTAATCCCGGACTATCCGGGAAAACATGCGGGGGGAACCGTCATCCATTATAGCTTTTGGTCAAAAACAACAAAAAACCAGAAACAAGAGAGCTCTGAAAAACCAGCGATAACTTACTGGTTTGGGATAGGTTCATCTGGTCCCAAGGGGTTGGGGTTCTAAGAGGGGGCCCCCTGAAAAATTCCATCATGAAAGCACCTCGGTCGTGGTAAAACCCGCCTCTGAGAATGAAAGCCAGATCGTGATTTTTCAGGGGTCTCAAACAATAGACTAATACGGGAACCAGACCAGCTTTTTCTGGCAGGAGGCCTCGCCAACCGTGAGGTTCACGAAGTAGATTCCCTTTGGCAGTTTCTTCCCGGTCTCATCCGTCCCATCCCAGGAAACCCAGTAGGCGCCAGCCTCCATCTGCCCCCTGTCAAGAACCTTCACGGTCTTTCCGGATGACTCAACAACCCTGAGCTCTGCCCACGCTGGCTTTTCTATCAGGTAAAGGATGCCGGCACTGCCAAAAGCGGGGTTGGGTATGAGCTTGACGCTCGTGTCCGAGAGCTCCGGTTCGGACTGCGCGGCCTTCAGCCTTCCGGAGGAAATTTCAACCACTGAGCCGATCTTTGGTTTCCTGACAACGCTCCTGCCCTCGCCGCATGCCCAGATGGCAACCAGGGAATCAACCTGATCCGTGGTTCCCAAGCCAAAGGTTATGTCGCCTGAACCTGCGCTCAGGGAGTTCAGGGACGCGCCGGCCTGGGCCGTCCTGATCATGTCAGGCGAATACAGGGTTATCCTGTCTCCGGGTGCGGGGCCCTTTATCCTGACCTTTATGTAGTTGCCTCTGGCAGTGATGTTCTCCAAGAGGCGCAGGGAACCTCCAGCAACGAGGACTATGTCAGGGTCGCCATCATTGTCATAGTCTCCGGCCGCGATGGTCCTCACTCCCGCAAAAGCATCCAAACCCCAAGAGGATGTCCTGTCAACGAAAAATCCGTCCTCGTTGATCAGGAGGATGAGCTTCCCTTCGGTGGTCACGAGGATCAGGTCATCCCAACCATCCAGGTTCGCGTCAAGGAATATGCCGTCTCTGAGCGGGGGCAAGCCAGAAAGGCCGAGCTCCTGGGTAAGATCCTGGAAATTGCCCGACCTGCTGGCGAGGAGGGTCCCGCCCCGGTCGGAACACACGAACAGATCGTAAAACCCGTCGCCATCAGGATCGCCCGCTACAACGCCCCTTGTCTCGGATGTCCCGGACCTGAAGGACAGCTTGCCCATGTTATCTTTCGCGCCCTTTATGACAAAAACCCCCTCATCCTTCTGGGAGAGGATTATATCCGGGCAGAAATCGCGGTTGAGGTCAAGCGCCAGGCCGGAAAACCCGTCCGAGGAAAGCGAGACAAGCTCTTGCGGTGTTTCTTCCCTGAAACTGCCGGGCCCGGAAACCCAGAGCCTGTGCCCGGGTTCGTTTATGAGCGCGGTGTTGATCTCAAGGAGATCAAGCCTGCCATCGCAGTTGACATCAAAAGTTATCAATCTCCTGGT
>CBFGJU010000079.1:0-4242 GCA_965649155.1 Caldifarciminota bacterium
AAGGGCCGTGTTTCCTGAGATCTCACACACTCTCACCTCCCAAAAACAACTGGAGCTTCACCCGAAACCTCCCCATGGCATCATCGTGATGCCTGGTTGAAGGCTTGGTCGTTCCACGCATAGGCCGTGATCTGTCTAGTTTGGAATGACCTCTTGAAACCACCTCATCCGCAACAGCCTTACCAGGTGGGACTCTCCAGTCCCGCAACCTTGAACCATGGCCGCGAGGAACAAGAACTCTGCCAAAGGAAATCCGCATCTGATAATGGTTTTAGGTGTAGGGACACCCCTTGTGGGTGCCCTATCAGGCCCCCCGTGCCTGCCCAGGGACGGAGCTATCCCCGTCCCTACAACCTGCACCAGAAGAGAGTTTCAGATTCATGCATGATCCTGGGTTTAATGTCAGGGGGATGAAGGATCACGGCAGACTCGTGTTGGGCAGATAGCAGCTATAATTATGAGCCATGGCGATTCCTGGAAAACTTCCCGTGTCCCGGATTAAAATTTCACCATGAAGAAGCTTCTGCCGCTGGTCATTCTTTCCGGGTGCGTCACCATCCAGGAGGAACAGTATCTCACGGGCATAGGTGTGGCCCAGGGCTTCGCGTCATTTGACCTCTCCGCGCCGGACACGGTCTCGCGCTATGCCTTCTATGCCAAGGGGCCCTCGGTCTGGGTCATGGACAAGAAGACCAAGGTCGGGTTCGGGGTAGCCGGAGCATCCATAAGCGACCTCCCGCAGGGGGACTACTACATCTATGCCCTGCCCTGCGAGCTATTCTATGCCCCTCTGCCGGAGTGGGAACTGGGGTGGCTTACCCTGAACAAGACCCGGTTCTACATCAGCGCGACGCCGTTCTTTCTCAAGGGAGACAAACCGCCCAACATGGCAATGGCAATGGGCCTCCACGCGCCAATACTCTGGCCATTTGCCCTTGATTTTTGCTTTCTTGAAAACCAGAAGGGGAAGCTCTCCCCGTGCGCAGGCGGAGGTCTTGATCTGACCCTTTGCTATGACGGAGCAATAAAACCGGATAGGGGTTCGGAGGGAAGGGCTAGGTGGGTCAGCATATTTGGCGTTGTCGGGAGCCTCCTGCTAGCCGGTGGGGTGGGTTACTATCTCTTTCTCCTGAACAACACCGCCTCGGCGGACTGATCCGCTCTCATGGCCTCACGGTGAGCAAAGGCATTATAATCTTCCCGTGAGCAGATCGGGTGTCCTCGTTGGCGAGACGAGGCCACTGTCCGCGGTGATGGTGTCAAAAACCGCGCCCAGGGTTGGCCAGTATGTTTTCGTGAGCTATCAGGAGAGAGGCCACCCGCAGAAATTCCTCGCGCTCGTCCAGAGGGTCTGGCGCGCTAACCCGTTCCTTGAGGAGGGGCTCACTGACCCGGAGCACGCACTCCGGATAATGGAAATGGAGCAGTGGGATTCCTTTTTCAAGGCCGAACTGAGCATAGTGGGTCAGGTTGATGGGGGAAAGCTGTCGTTCCCGAAGTCTCCTCCACTGCCAGGCGCCGATGTATCCGAGGCAGACGAGGAGGGCCTCCGGGAGGTTCTCGGCGCGGAGGACGAGACCCAGTGGGCAAAAATAGGGACATTGCTGGGTTCTGACGCGCCGGTCTACATGAACATTGACCAGGTGATCCTCAGGCACCTGGCAGTCCTGGCAGTGACCGGCGGCGGGAAGTCCAACGCGGTTGGGGTCATCCTGGACGAGATGACGAGGAGAAAGGGAACGGCCGTTGTCATGGACCCTCATGGGGAATACGGGTCAATGGGCCACGAGATAAGGCCGGTGATAAACCCTCTGAGATTGAGCGTTGACGAGCTCGGCGGCCTCCTGGGCGTGGACATGGACAAATCAAGCATCCAGTACTACATACTCTACATGGCCCGAAAGGAACTTGAGGAAGACCTGCGAACCAGCAACCTCGGGGAAGGGGATGATTTTGACAGGGCTGTCGTTTCGGGGATGGACTTCTTTGCTTTGCTCGCGGAAAAGATTGAATCCTTCACGACCGGCGAAAAGGAGGGCATGATCAGGGAGCTGGGCAAGAAGCACGATTCGGTCGTGGGGCTTCTCATCCGAATAGAGAACCTGAGAAACACCATGGGGGAGCTGTTCAACCCTGCCGCCAGGCCCCTGGTGGAGAGGATAGCCATAGGCAAGATAAACGCGGTCAACCTCTCCGAGCTTGACCAGGATGCCGCAGAGGTTGTGGCAAGCCACCTTCTCAGACACATCCTCGCGGAGAGAAAGAGGGCGGCCATGGGCCGGGAGACCTGCCTTCCCCAGCCGCTGTTCGTGGTGCTGGAGGAGGCGCACCTTTTCTGCCCGGACAGGCAATCCACGCGGACAAAGACAATAGCCTCCCGAATAGCCAGGGAGGGACGAAAGTTCGGTCTAGGCCTGTGTATGGTTTCCCAGAGGCCAAAACGACTTGACCCGGATGTCCTCTCGCAGATGAACAACATGATAGTCCTGCGGATAGTTGAACCCGCTGACCAGCGCCACATAGCCGAGGCATCGGAGAACATATCCGGAGACCTCCTGCAGTATCTGCCATCCCTGAACCCCGGCGAGGCAGTTTGCACTGGGCCGGCGTTCCGGATTCCCCTCCTGGTCAAGATAGCTGAAGCAAAGAACAAGCCCACCGGAAGGGACATGTCCGTGACGGACGCTTGGAAGGAGCCGGAGAGGCTGAGCAGGGAAGACGCGCAGGAGCTATACGGATGAAGGCCGCGAGGGGATTGCTTTCCTGGGCTGGATTGAACGCATCCGAAGCAGGAGCGTTCGGCCTCGGCCTCGGATTTGCAGTATCCCTGGAAAATGGGAAGCTTTCGGACTGCCTGCCAGAGCACATCGTGATAGTGAACGCGGCCAGGACGCTCGGTATTGAGTGCCAGGAGTTCGGCACGGTCTCGCGCGAGAAGGCTATCGCGCACATCAGGGAGCACCTGGGCAGGGGGACGCCGGTCGCGGGGAGATTGGGAGGAGAGATGACGATCCTAACCGGCGCGGACGAGCGCGGGGTGATGGCCGGAGAAATGGTTATTCCCTGGGGAGATCTGGAAAAAGGCCTCTTCGTGGGCGAGGGGCCGGTCAAGGCGTTTCTATACACATACAAAAAGACGAAGCACATCCCTCCCCTGGGCATAGCCGTGAAAAAGGCGCTGGCGGAAATGGCGAGGCGGTTTCTGTTTCCGGACAAGCCCACGAGGGGGATAAAGGCCGCCGGGATGCTGTTCGGCGAGGCGAAAGTGGAGTGGGCGCACGAACCCGCGCTCGGCCACGGGCTCATGGCAGGATTCCTGGAAGAGGCAGGCCGGGCAGATGAGGCAAAGACCTTCGGTGAGACGGCAGATAAACTACGATCAGCTTCAGCGAGCGAGGCAAGCGCTATTATTTCCGGTCAAAAGGAGATATTCTCGCGGTTCCTGTAAGGAAAGACTGCGCTACCTTGAAATCTTCCTGCCGCGCAAGTTAAAATTCTGGCACTTTGAGGATGATCTCCCTGCTCGTGGCAATAACGGACACAACGCGCCCGGCCGGGGGCACGAACATTGGCCTGGTGATAGGCGCGATCATCGCGCTTGTTGTTCTGGCGGGTGCGACAACCTGGTTCGTCTTCTACCTTCTTATGAGAAGGGGTCGGCGCGCCCGGATTGACGAACCCCAAGAACCCAGAAGCCTGCCAGAGGAATGGGCTGAGGCCGCGGAGGAAAGAGCCGCTTTCTTCAGGGAATTTGAAACCAGGCTTGACGCTCTAAGGAAGAGAAACCCAGCCCGGCTGTCCAGCGAGGAACGCCAGGAGGTTGAGGGCATGAACACTGTCCTCCTTGGCATGAAGGCAATGGGCGAGCCGTGGGGCGCGAGGGAGCATTTCTACATGGGTTTCACCCTCGCCACAAACGCCTGGCTGGCGAGTTTCAGGGGGAACATGGCGGAAGCGGAGAGGTTTTTCAGGCAGGCCGCGGAGAACTACCGGAAAGCAGGCGAGTTGGCCCGGTACGACCCTGATGCCCACAACGGCCTCTCAAACGCGCTCTCCGGCCTCGGTTGGGTTCTCCTGGAGGTTGGAAACCCGAAGGAAGCGCACAACCTCTTCAAGTCAGCAATACGGGCCGCGGACATGGCCCTGCAACTCATGGCGTTCGCTGATGCCAGGTGCAATCTAGGACTAGCTTGGGAAGGGCTGAGCATGACCCAGGCACCCTGGAAAGCCAAAAAATCCCTC
>CBFGJU010000080.1:0-4240 GCA_965649155.1 Caldifarciminota bacterium
GGGTCAGGTCTGTCTAAATTAAAGGAGCGAGGTTATGAGAGGTGACCCCATGAGTATTCGCTCCTCTCAACATAGAAAGATCCCGCCAATAAAGCGTTTCAGTGGAGTTTTGCCTTTTGTCTCGGAAGGCCCTCTCTGCGAGACTTGGAGCCGTTCGCGGATTTTTTCGGGCCTCATCATGTAGAGCCACGACCCTGATTGGCTTTATAATATTCAAACTCAGTGAACCCAATCTTGAAGGAGAGACTTCCATGGATTTCTGGAAAGGCCTTAACACCCTTTTGGATAGGCACAAGAATCCCCTTCTTAACCCCCATCGTCGCGAGCTCATAAAGAGGGCTGTTGATAACCGGGAAGCCCTTGTTTCTGCCAACGGCGCTCTGGCTACATGGACCCCGAAGGAGTCCACGGGACGGAGTCCACAGGACACCTACATGGTTCGGCGCCCTCAGAGCGAGGGCAACATAGACTGGGATTCGCCAAACTGTATTCCCATGGATCCGAGCACCTTTGAGATGCTCTGGGAGGATGCTCTGGCTACCCTATCGGAAAAGCCCGAGCTCTACATCATGGACAGGGCTCTCGTGGCTGATCCTTCCTATGCCCTGAAGCTCAGGGTTGTCACGGATAGAGCCCTCCACGCGCTTTTCTCCTGGAACATGTTCCGTGAGATTCCCGAGGGCGCTGAGAAGAGCGTTTTCGCTGGCAGGGATTTCACCCTGCTCGTTGTGCCCTACAACAAGCTGGACAGGGCAAAATACGAAGGCAGACTCAGGAAGCTCCCGGATGGTAGGACCTCAAACATGGCCGTCGCGATGGACTTTGACAACATGCTCGGGGTGATCTTCGGTTCGGCATATTGCGGTTCCGTGAAGAAAACCATGTTCACGGTGATGAACTACATCCTCCCGGAGGTCGGGATCCTTCCCATACACTGCGCGGCAAACGAGGGACCAGGGGGAGATTGCGCGCTGTTCCTCGGCCTGTCTGGCACCGGAAAAACATCCCTGTCCGCGGACCCCTCAAGGGCACTCCTGGGCGATGACGAACACGGCTGGTCCGATAATGGCATAGCAAACTTTGAGAACGGCTGTTATGCCAAGCTCATCAACCTCCGCCAGGACAAGGAACCGGACATCTGGGACGCTGTCCTGCACGAGGCCGACTACCTGGAACACGGCGCCATCGTTGAGAACGCTATGATGTATCCGGACGGCCACTTTGACCTGGACGACGATAGATTTACCCCGAACTCAAGGGCATCCTACCCGCTTTACTTCCTGAAAAACATAAAGGACCCGCCCGTTTCCGGACACCCGAAGACCATACTCTTTCTTGCCGCGGATGCCAACGGCGTTCTGCCGCCAATAGCCAGGCTCAACGAGAAACAGGCCATGCTCTGGTTCCTCATGGGCTACACGAGCAAGCTCGCTGGCACCGAGACCGGCATAATTGATCCCGTGTTCACATTCTCACGCTTCTTCGGCGCGCCCTTCATGCCCCGAAACCCCTCTGACTACACAACCCTGCTTGAGGAGAAGCTCAGAAAACACGGTTCAAGGGTTTATCTCGTCAACACGGGCTGGTCAGGTGGCCCCTTTGGCGTTGGCAAGAGGATGGACATAACCCTTACACGGAGGATGGTTGCCGCGGCCCTTTCGGGCGAGCTTGACGGCGTTGCATACGAGGAAGACCCCGTTTTTCACCTCCAGATCCCGAAGGAGTGCCCCGGAGTGCCCTCCGAGATACTTTTCCCGAAGAACACCTGGCCAGACAAGAGCAAGTTTGACGATATGGCGAGAAAACTGGCATCGGAGTTTTCAAAGGCTTTTGACAAGGCATTCGGAGGCAAGGGCATAGACCCGGATGTCGTGAGCCAGTGCCCGGGCAAGTAGGGACAGACCAGTCTGCCTGCCAACTGGCGTCTCTCGCTACGGAGAGTTGTTGATCTTGTATCCCGGCGTGGACTATTATTGTTGAACATCCGTGGAAAACGAACCCACCGGAGGCAGGCCCTACAGGTTCCTGACCAGCCCCTGGCTGATAGGAGGGGTTGTCCTTCTGGTGTTGTGGTTCGTGGGACATGTCCCTGATATTGCCATAGACGAAGGCCTCTGGAACTACATCGCCAACCTGTGGGTTCGCTACGGCATTCCCCCTTATGTGGGCGCGGTTGAGAACAAAACCCCCGGCATATTTGAGATCTTCGCGCTTTCAAACCTCCTGTTTGGCATTAATTACTGGTTTCCAAGGGTCCTCGGCATTCTCTCAATGGCGGCAACGACGCTACTTCTTTGTTACATGGGTCGCGCGCTTCACGGACGCGCGGCTGGGGCATTTGCGGGGGTAATTTTCGGCCTGACAATGACCTGGTCAAGGATGGAGGGCTACTGGCCGGCCCAGGCAGAGTCATTCATGGGTTTCTTCACGGTCCTGGGGTTTCTGCTTATCCTGATAGGTTCCCAAAAGTCCGGTTGGGTGCGCTTGGTTTTGGCTTTTGCCGCTGGCCTGTCCGCAGGTTTAGCTATTCAGTTCAAGCAGGTTGCGGTTTTCAGCGCCGCGGCCATGTTCGTTTTTATCCTTCTGGAACTCAAAACAAGCCTGAAGCAAAGGCTTCTCTGCCGGGGTGGCCTTTTCCTCGCAGGCGTGGCAACAGGTCTCCTGATCGTGCTCATTCCGCTTTTTCTCTCAGGCGTCACCCTCTGGGATTACATTGATGGCGCGTGGCTCATTCTCTTTCAGGGCGGAACAGCCGCGCCATTTTCCATACGGATTGTCAAGGGTTATAACTTCTGGTTCAGGAGCGAGGGGGTTTTGTTCTGGCCCCTTGTTTTCATGTTCATCGTTCAATACAGGGGACTAAGAGAGGCAGGAGTTCCATTCTTGGGAATCGTTCTCTGGATGGCCCTGGATTTCCTGGGCGCCAACGCCTCAGGTTATTACTACGGCCACCAGCTCAAACAGCTCGTTCCTCCGGTGGCCCTGGCAGGCGGGATCGCCATCGCTCAGATCTTTCGCTCCCTTTACAGGGCCAGTGTTATCCCAGCCAACAGGCTTCCCTCCCGCGTTCTCCTGTCCCTTGGAATCCTGAGCTTGGTCTGGTGGGGCTTCTCAGCCATGAAAATACAGCAGGAAGCCAGGCTTGATCTTCAGAGGAACCTTGCCTACTGGATAAAGGATAACACTACCGAGGATGATTACATCCATGTCAACACCCTCGCCGAGGGAGCCTGGGCCATACTCGCATACGCGGAGAGGCGTTCTCCGTCCCGTTATTTCACCTACATGTTCCTTTCCCGGCGGGGCGCTATGGAGGAGTTTGGCGAGGATATTCACAACAGCAAACCGAAACTCATCGTCGATCACATTGACGACCCGTGGATGAAAATCCCCTGGTTCCAGGGTTTCCTTGACAGCAACTATGTCCTGGTTAAGACCGAGGGGAATTTCCGGGTCTTCCAGCTGAAATAGCCAACCCTCATTTCCTCACCACAATCAGGCAGGTGCTCGTTGTCCTGCCCATCCTGACCAGGCACGAATCCAGGTTGGCAATGAGGGATATGATGCTCCTGGCCCAGGAATCGCGCCTTGCAATCCTCCTCACATACCTGAATGTCCTTCTGAGAAACCAGGCCTCGGGGCCGCGAGCTGAGGCTGGGTAACCCAACAGGTAATAGAGAGGCGCGACAGCCACCAGCTTGTGTGTGGGAGGATTCTCTCGTAAAGCTCCCAACCCCCGAAACGGACATGCGGTGAATCTGAAAAGGTTTTCTCCCGGAGGCCGAACGCGTCCGTGAAGAAAAAAAGTCCGCCGGGAGCTATCGCTTTCCATAGGTTCTGAACTGCCCTGGCCCAATCTCCATCATCCGTTATGTGGTAAAGGACCTCAAAAGCGTTCACCAGATCGTATTCCTCCGGAGGCTCCCATTGGCTTATATCTGCTACCCAGAACCTCCCCTCCGGATAATTCCTGGTCAGGACCGCTTCTGGAACTATGTCAACTCCGGAGATATTCGCGCCCCGATCCAGGAAATAATTCACCCAGTAGCCGGTCCCGGATCCAACATCAAGCACCCTCTTTCCGGCAGGATTGAAACCGATGTCCTTTATTGTTCTGCTCAGGATGGTTCTCTTAAGCCTGTAATAATGAATGTTTGAGGATACTGAACCACCCGCGAGGCCGGTGGCTACCAGATTCAGCCCGCGACCCAGCCTCTCTCTCCAGTATTTCTCAGGCCTG
>CBFGJU010000081.1:0-4203 GCA_965649155.1 Caldifarciminota bacterium
ACATAGGCCTTTTGGTCGCGGCCCTTTCCTTTATTGGCATAGGGCTTCTATTCAAGGCATCCGCGGTTCCCTTCCACTTCTGGACGCCGGATGTGTTTGAGGGAGCCGCGGCCCCGGTCGCTGGATACATAGCAACCGCTTCAAAGGTCGCGGCTTTCGGGCTTCTCCTATCGGTTTTCGGAATAGCCTTCCCGACCAACCCTGAGCTCTGGTGGGGACTTCTCTGGTATGCCTCGGTTCTCACCATGTTCGTGGGCAACACCGCGGCGCTCCTTGAGAAAAGCATAAAGCGAATGCTCGCGTATTCCGCGATAGCGCACGCTGGATACCTGTTTATCCCGGTGATGATCGGGGGCCCGTGGTCAACCTCAACCATCGTGCTATACGCGCTGGTCTATACCTTGATGACAGGCGGCGCGTTCGCTGTGGTCGCGGTTGTCGGGGATGAGCGCTCGTCCCTGGATTCCTACAGGGGACTGGCAAAGACGAGGCCACTGACCGCTTTCCTGCTTACGCTGTTCCTGCTGTCTTTGGCAGGTATCCCGCCCATGGCCGGATTTATAGCGAAGTTCTACCTTTTTGCTGACGCGTTCCGCTCCGGCCTGGTGTCCCTGGCGGTAATAGGCCTGGTGAACGGGGTCATATCCGTATACTACTACCTGCGGGTGGTCGTCTACATGTATATGATGGAGCCGGAGGGTGAGACCGAGATCCCGAGGCTCAGGAGAAGGCTCTGGACAGCCATAGCCATAGCCGCGGCCGCCATAGCAACGGTCTATCTGGGCTTCTTCCCCGGCCCCCTTGTGGATTTCATAAAGGCTCTCCTGTAAGTTCGGCGCTGTGCGCCATTTGTATGAGGATTTTGGCCGTAGGAGATGTGGTGGGCGAGCCCGGCCGATCAGCGCTGGCAAGGGTTCTGCCCTCCCTGCGGGAAGAGCTCTCGCCTTCCCTGGTGGTGGTGAACGGCGAGAACGCGGCCGGAGGCCTCGGCATAACGCGGAAGCTGGTTGAGGATATAAAGGGCTGTGGCGCGGATGTCATAACGACCGGCAACCACATCTGGGCAAAGAAGGAGACAAGGGAATTCGTCCAGGATTGCCCGGAGCTCCTGGTTCCAGCGAACCTCTCCGCGGTCGGAAACCCCGGCCACAGGCTTTTTGTGAGGGATGGGATAGCAGTGTTCCAGCTCGTTGGCAGGCTGTTCATGAATCCCCTGGTTGATGACCCTTTCACCACGGCCGATCGGATCATTGAGACTCTGGAAGCAAGGGTAATCCTGGTGGATTTTCACGCGGAGGCCACCTCGGAAAAGGGCGCGCTAGCGCATTATCTTGATGGCAGGGTATCGGTCGTCTATGGCACCCACACGCATGTTCAGACATCTGACGAGAGGGTCTTGCCGGGGGGAACAGGGTTCATATCGGATATAGGCATGGCAGGCAGTTGGGACAGCATAATAGGCGTGAACAAGGAAGAGGTTCTCCGGACATTCAGGACAGGCTTTGGCGGAAGGGCAAAACCAGCCAGAGGCGATCCTGTCCTGGAGGGTGCTGTCTTTGATATAGATGAGAAAACCGGAAAGTGCCTAATGATAGAAAGAATAAGGAGATTCACATGAGGGAGATACAATACGATCACCTGGTCAACACGGTCGCGGAGATGTGCCCTGAGGCGTGCATGACCCTGGACGACGAGATGAAAGGGGTGATGCGAAGGGCGATGGAGGCAGAGGAATCCCCCCTGGGCAAGAGAATACTGGGGAGATTCGTTGAAAACCTTGGGCTAGCTGAGAGAGAGGGACTGCCTTTCTGCGAGGACACCGGCCAGGCGGTTTTCTTCGTTGATGTTGGAGAGGATGTCAGGGTTTCGGGCGGAGGCCTCACAGCCGCGATAAACGAGGGGGTCAGAAAGGGTTACGGAGAGAATCCTCTCAGGAAATCCGTTGTTGACCCTATAACGAGAAAAAACACCTGGGATAACACCCCGGCCATAATCCACTACACCATAAGCCCAGGAGATAAGTTGAAGATACTCTTTCTGGGCAAGGGCGGAGGCTCGGAGAACATGAGCACACTGAAGATGTTTCCGCCATCAGCGGGTTGGGAGGGGATGAAAAGCTTCATCGTGGACTGGATAGAACAAGCAGGCGGAAACCCGTGCCCGCCGACCATAGTGGGCATAGGGGTCGGGGGAAACTTTGAGCTCGCGGCCCTGAACGCGAAGCGGGCTTTCGCTTTCCGCAGGATGGGACAGCGCAACCCGGACCCGTTCTGGGCCGAGAAGGAGCTGGAGATACTTGAGGAGGCGAACAGGCTCGGCATAGGGCCGCAGGGCCTCGGCGGCACTGTCACGGTTCTTGATGTTTTTATTGAGGTCGCGCCGTGCCACATAGCCTCCCTGCCCCTGGCTATAAACTTCCAGTGCCCCGCGAACAGGAGGGCCTTTCGGGAGATATAGAGATGGAAAACAAAGAACCAAGGAGGTTCAGATGCGCGAGATAAAATACGAGGATGTCGTCAACACGGTTGCCGACATGTGCATAGAGGCCTGTGTTTATCTCAAGGACGACATGAAGGAGGTTCTCAGGAAAGCCTATGAGCAGGAGGAGTCCGACACCGGAAAGAAGATAATGGGCCAGATACTGAAGAACCTTGAGGTTGCCGAGAAAGAGAAGATGCCCATCTGTCAGGACACGGGCCTCGCTGTATTCTTCGTGGATGTAGGCGAGGATGTGAAGGTTTCCGGCGGCGGCCTGACCGCGGCCATAAACGACGGAGTCAGGAAGGGCTACAAAGAGGGTTATCTCAGAAAATCCGCTTGCGACCCTATAACCAGGAAGAACACGGGGGATAACACCCCGGCCATAATCCACTACAACCTGGTTCCGGGAGACAAGCTGAAGCTGGCCATAGCGCCAAAAGGCGGCGGTTCGGAGAACATGAGCACGGTCAAGATGTTCCCGCCATCCGCGGGCTGGGAGGGAATGAGAAAGTTCGCGATAGAGTGGATCAACCAGTCCGGAGGCAACCCCTGCCCCCCAACGGTCATAGGCATAGGCGTGGGGGGCAACTTTGAGCTCTCCGCGATAAACGCGAAGCGCGCCATAGCCTTCCGCAAGATAGGCCAGCGCCACCCCGACCCGTTCTGGGCAGAGAAAGAGCTGGAGATACTTGAGGAGGCGAACAAGCTCGGCGTGGGCCCGATGGGCCTCGGAGGCAGGGTGACGGTCCTTGATGTCTTCATTGAGGTCGCGCCGTGCCACATAGCCTCATTGCCTTTCGCCATAAACACCCAGTGCCACGCGAACCGGCACGCGTTCAGGGAGATATAGGAGGTGCAGAATGGCAAAGAAGATAACAACACCCCTCACTGATGATGTGATCATGTCCCTGGAGATAGGGGACGAGGTTGAGCTCACTGGTATAATCTACACTGCCCGTGATTCCGCGCACAAACGCATGGTGGAGATGCTGGACAAAGGAGAACCCCTTCCCATAGACCTGAAGGGTCAGGCAATATACTACGCCGGCCCCGCGCCCGCTCCCCCCGGAAAGCCAATAGGCTCAATCGGCCCAACCACATCAAGCAGGATGGACGCATACGCTCCAAGGCTGTATGACCTCGGCCTCAAGGCCACCATAGGCAAGGGGCCAAGAGCAAAGCCCGTTGTTGAGGCCATGGTCAGGAACAAGGCCATATACATGACCGCCATAGGAGGAGTCGCGGCACTGCCCGCGCTCAGGGTCAAGGAGGCAAAGGTCGTGGCTTTTGAGGACATGGGGCCGGAGGCGATAACCATGCTGGTTGTGGAGGACTTCCCCCTCATTGTGTCCATAGACGCGAAGGGCAACGACCTGCATGTTGAGGGCCAGAAGAAGTGGCAGAGATAGATCAATAAAAAGAAAAATGCCGGCTAGCCCCCGGTCCCGCCGCCGGGGGCTTTTCGTCATCGTGCTCCCTGGGCGTACGGAAAGCCGCCTCTGGCGGTTTGGAGTTGCCCGAACCTGGTTGGACTGAGCTTTACCCAAAACCTCCCGCAACCCTCATCCTGATGCATGCCCGAAGAGCTGGTTGGGTTTGGCCCCGCAGGCCATGATCTGCTTCCCCGCAAACCTGAACCATGGCCGCCAGGAACAAGAACCCGGCCAAAGGAAATACGCACCTGATAATGGTTTTAATGTAGGGGCACCCCTTGTGGGTGCC
>CBFGJU010000082.1:0-4200 GCA_965649155.1 Caldifarciminota bacterium
GCTTCAGGATGGCTACCAGCTCTATCACCACGCTTTTTTCTTTGACAGCTCCGGCGCGTGGTGTGTTGTCCAGCAGGGCATGAACGAAGAGACCCGCTACGCTCGCCGTTACCACTGGCTCTCAGAGGGCCTCGCGGATTTCGTTGAGGAACCCCACGCCGGGATCGCTTCCGAGAGAACGGGTTTTGCCCTGAACATGACAGCCAGGGAATCCGGCCTCGCGAGGCAGGCCTCGGTAATCCTTTCCACGAGGACTCCGGAAGAGAACCTGCGCGAGCTCATGCGCCTGAAGGAACTGCGCCTGCCTCGCGAGCACAGGGTTCTTCTATCGTCAGTAAATCCCTTGTATATAAGGAAGACCTTGCTCTCCGTATACGAGAACCCCCCTGCGGGCTTTGAGGAACTGCTCGGCCGGGAAGGGGTCGGCCCGAAGACGATAAGGGCACTCGCTCTCCTGTCTGATGTGATATACGGCGCGAGGCCATCTTTCCACGACCCCGTTGTCTATTCCTTCGCCCACGGCGGAAAGGATGGCCACCCGTATCCCGTGAATCGGGAGGTCTATGACAGGACAATATCTGTTCTGGAGAGGGCAATAAGAAAGGCAAAGCTCGGCCAGCGTGAGGAAACAGAGGCCATGAGGAGGTTGGGGAGGTATTTTTGATCCCTACCTCAATAACAAAAGGGGCCTTTTCGGCCCCTTGGCTTCGTTGGGAAATTGCTTATCTCGTCACCACAAGCTTCTGGGTTCTCGCGACCCCTCCCTCCTCAAGCCTCAGGAAATAGGTTCCCGGCTCAGGCGCCCAGAACACCGAGCGAACACCCGTTCCCCTGCCGGAAAAGAGAACCGCCGCGAGCCTTCCGGTCGCGTCGTAAGCCTTCAGGGTTGCCTGGCCCCATCCGGAAAGAGCGAACTCAATTTTTGCCCTGCCTTTCACGGGGTTCTGGAACGGCAGAAGAACCGTTTTGGCGATACCCTCGCACGGGTCCTCGCACACATCCGTGGCTCCGGCTATCATGTTGAAGCTTGTCGTGTTCGTGTAGCTCCCCGCGGTTATATCCATGAAGAAAGAGACCCTGTGGCCCTGCGGGCAAGAGCCATCAAGGACAACCTGGTAGCCTGAGTTTGATGTCCCGGTTCCCTCGGAGGGTATGTCCGGATACGAAGAGGTGCTTTGAGTTATGGTTACATATGGATCATGGGACGAAAGGGTAGCTGATGCTCCGGTCCCGGCTTGTCCGCCTGAGTTGATGAGGGTTATATTGAAGGTATTCGTTCCATAGGGTAGCGCGTCGCCGAGGGAATTGGAGTGGTATGTCAGGATGGGTTGGTTGGGCAGGGATGTTGACCCGTTTATGAACCACCACCAGGATGAGTTGTCCGCCCAGTACAGGCCTCTCCACGCGGATGACGGCGAGCCGGTCGGCGCGTATATGGCTATGCCGTTGGAGCCGGCCACCGAACCCCACTGGTCATCGTTGTCATACCAGAACGAGCCTATCAATGCCGTATCATTGTAAGATGAGCCATTGCCCTGGATGTCCACGAGCGCCTGCGCGGCGGCCCTGAGCTCGGCGGGCAATGAGCCTGTTCCCGCTATGGCCTTCGCGAAGTCACGGACATCCATCAGGTCAGAGTCAGCGTAGCGCTGGGCGTTCTGGTAGCATGAGTTTATCTGCCCCTGGTTCTTTCCGCCGGCCTTTATTAGCTCGCGGGAGAACTCGTCCAACGCGAGGCAATACCTGGTATACCATGGCCCCTGGTCAACAGCGGAGTGGGTTATGTTTGAACTGCCGTCATACTGGGTTCCGCCCGGCTTGTAGCTGTTCACATATATCTCGGAGAAGTTATGCCCGAGCTCCTGCGGCGTCGCGCTGGGGTTGGAGTTCAGCCAGGTCATCAGCATGTCATACGGATACCCGTCCCAGGGCTCGGTTTCCTCGGAATGCACGGACACATCAACGAAGTCCTTGACCTCGTATTCAACCTCCAGGAGGCCCATCAGGCACGCGTCGTAGGATATTATGCTCAGGTTCCTTCCCAGGATGCCGAACGCGGCCTCGGCTATCTGCCTGATTTCTCCCCCTGCAACCGAGAGGAAGTCGTCGTCTGTGTCATCATAGGAAACCCCCCTGTCCGGCCCCCTCTTTTCCCAGCCTGATCCGTGGTTCCAGATTATGATCCAGTAGTGGTCTGTCTGAGAGAGCGTCCGAATGGTGTCCAGAAACCATATCACATTATCCGGGTCCCCCATGTTCATCTCACCGCAGTCCTTCAGGAGCTGGGAATTGATGGCGGTCATGTTGGCATCCGGCAGAATCCTGAACAGCCTTGTCCCTGTCCAGTCCCCGTTGGAGTTGTCGTAGCCCGGTATCCTGTCAAAGAGCACATACAGGTTGTATTTGCCCGTGTCTATGGTGCTCTCCATTTCGTTTATATCGTCTATGCCAGCCTCCTCCAGGTTGTTGTCCCCGTTCAGGAACACGCCTATGGTCCAGGTTTTTGACTGGGCCGCTGAGAGGCCCAGCAAAAGAACCATTCCCATTGCAATTCTGTGCATTTTAACCTCCTCAAGGGTCAAATTATAAGGCCCTCGCCGCAGACCTTCAACCTGCCGTGGCCCGTGCTTGTGCCTTAAAATATCACAATTAGCGGAGGTTTGCCAGAATGAGAATCCAGAAATGGTTCAAGGACAACGCGCTGGCCTTGCTGTCCCAGGTAGCTGTTGCTATGCTCGTGGCATGGGGACTCGCCAGCACCCTCCTCTGGATTGGGGAGAGGTCGTCCAGACAGCGCCTTGAGGCCGCTCTTTACCGAGGAACTGCCCCTGTCTACACCAGGGGCCTCTACACCCAGGCCCAGTATGGATCCGGCTCATCTTCCTATGACTTTCACTTTACTTCTGATCTAAAGACGGGCCTTGAACCCGTGAGCTCCAGGCTCAGTGACATATCAGACGCCCTTGAGGACATCAACGCAACCCTCAAGGAAATAAAGGGGGCGATCAAGTAGGGCCAGGTCTCGTGCCTGGCCTTTGCGAGGTTCGGCATAACCCATGAAACTCCCCCTTGTCGCTATCGTTGGCCGGGTCAACACCGGAAAGAGCACGCTTTTCAACAGGATACTCGGAAAGCCCCTCGCTGTCACGGACGAGAGGCCCGGGGTCACCAGGGACGCCATAAAAAAGCCCGCTGAGCACGATGGCGCTGGTTTTCTCATAACCGACACCGGTGGCTTCATGGGCGAGGAGAACCCGCAGCTCTGGCCCGAGGTCAAAAAGCGCATAGAGGCCGTTGTCCGGGACGCTGATGCTGTCATCTTTCTCGCGGATGCCAAGGATGGCCTCCTGCCCCTTGACCGTGAGATAGCGGCCTGGCTCAGAAAGTCCGGAAGGCCCGTCCTTCTAGCCGCGAACAAGTGCGACTCCAGGAGGTCCGCACCATCGGAGTTCCACGCGCTTGGATTTGAGGTTTTTCCCATATCCTCAATAACGGGCGAGGGAGTTTCCGATCTCCTTGACAGGGTCGTGGAAATGGTTGGTCGCGTTCCGCCCCTTCCTCAGAAGACCAGCCTGATAAGAATAAGCATTGCTGGCAAGCCGAATGTGGGAAAGAGCTCCCTCCTGAACGCCCTGGCCGGCAGGGACGAGGCCGTCATCTCCCCGGTTCCGGGGACAACCCGTGATCCGGTGGAGGCTGTTGTCGGCGATTTCCTGGTGGTTGACACTGCTGGCATAAAGCGAAATTTCGCGGACGACCTTGAATACTACTCATACCTCCGTTCCCTGAGAACCCTTCGCTACGGCGAGATATGCCTCGTGGTTATAGATGCGAGCCAGGAAATAACGAGGATTGACAAGAGGATAGTCAACCTGGTAATAAAGGAGGGGAGAGGCCTTATCATGTGTGTCAACAAGATTGACCTGGTTCCGAAAAGGGCGAGACGCGGCATACTTGATGAAATAAGGAAGCAGATGGGGTTTGCCTACTGGGCGCCTGTTTTGCTCGTCTCGGCCCTGACCGGCGAGGGTATGGGAGAGATACCGGGCGCGATCAAGGCCGTCCACCGTGAGTTTCACAGGCAGGTTGGCCAGGACGCGCTTTACGAACTCCTGGTGGAAGCGACCCACAAAACATCCCCCGGAACAACGCTTTTTGCCCTGAGGCAGGCCAGGAGCGCGCCGCCGGTTTTCAGGCTGA
>CBFGJU010000083.1:0-4157 GCA_965649155.1 Caldifarciminota bacterium
GCCCCCTGCCTCGCCTTCAGCGGGTCTTCGGACAGCGTCTTTAGGAGCACATTGAACGAGGAGTTCGTCGGATTTGCCGTGATTCCGATGACTGCCCATTTTGGCATGGCCCTTGTTTCCGGCGGCATGGAAAGGTCAAAGACTACTTTCGGTGAGAGGCCGTCGTCCCCGTCCATGTAGAAGCCGATGTATGGCCTCGCGGCCTCAGGAACGAATGCCCTGTGTCTGGGGAAACTCCTGGCTATGGAGATTGCCGCTGGAAGTGCCAGGGCCGTGTCAAGCTCTGGCAGGAGGATTCCCACGGCCTCATCCGGCGCGATCCAGCTCAATACAGTTCCTCCCTCCTGTCCTCCCAGCAGGGAAGGTTCGCCCTGGCCTGGTCTATTGCCCTGAGGTCAATATCTGCCCACGCGACGCCCTCACCGTCCCCTATCTCAACGACAGATTCTCCCAGTGGGTCATATATGCTTGATCTCCCCCCGAAAAACACCTTCTCCCCTCCCCACCGGTTGCACGCGACCAGAAAGACCTGGTTCTCCATGGCCCTTGCCTTGCAGAGGGTCTGCCACGCGAAGGCTCTGCTCCGCGGCCACTCAGCCGGAACCAGGATGATCCTCGCGCCCTGCCTGGCGAGCTTCCTGGTTATCTCCGGAAACCTGAGCTCGTAGCATATCAGCGCGCCAGCCCGGCCGAATTCCGTCTCAAATGCCCCTATTTCATTCCCTGGCGAAAAGAGCCTGTGTTCATCCATTGGCCTGAAGAGGTGGGTCTTTGCCTGCGAGTGAACGAGGTTCCCCTTTCTGTCAAGGATAACGAAGGTGTTTTGATAATTGCCCTCCTTCTCAAGGATGACGGTCCCCGCGACCCAGGACGAGAGGCCCCTTGCCACCTCCTCCATCAGGGGTATAACCTCGGTCTCGGATGCCCTGGCCTCGTCCCTGATGTCAGCGAACCCGTAGCCTGAGGCGAAGAGCTCCGGAAGGAGGACGAGATCCGGTCCCTCCAGGCAGTTGGCTAACTGGACTATCCTTCTCAGCCCTCGTTCCCTGGGCCTTATGACATTGTGCTGGATGAGGCTTATCCTCACCCTCATAGGATATAGCAGGCCGGCGGCCAGGGGCAAATACCGGGTTTAATTTCTAACACCATCAGGATGGTTTCCTCAAATCTCAGAATTGCCCCACAAAGCGTTGGGCCCATCAGGTTTCAGTCAACAGCCAGCAACTAGTAACTGAGGCACCCTCCCGTGCTCATGCCGCCGCCGGTGCTCATGCCTCCGCCGCAACAGCCTGGCGAGGCAGTGGAGTGCCAGGTGAGTCCAAGGGATATCTGGATGCCCTGGGGATATTTGTCCGTGAGGGGGTTCTTGCCAAACAGGTAGCCGTATTTGACCTCAAAGAAGGGCCTGAAGTCGTATTCCCGGAGGAAGACAGCGCCCGCGCCCGCATAGGCGCCCCAACCGTATATGTTGTGCCAATCAACGGTCAGAATGGAGTCCCCATACCAGGGATCGTATATCATCTGGCTGTCCGGCACATTCAGCAGGTTCAGGCCTCCACCAAAGCCAACATACGGTGAGACCGTTGAAACGCCCATGGGGAGCCAGTTCAGGGATATGATGGAAAGAGGAAGCATGACGATTCCGCTTCCGCCGTATATGCCCGTGGCCCACTGGCCCATGAAATTGGGGGTTTCGTAGTTGAAGGTCAGCATCCCGCCATAGATGAGTCCAACATCCTGGCCGTAACTGCTCATCAAGGGGGTTATTGAGCCAAATATAGCGCCTATGGATGTGTAGCTCTGGCGCTTGGGGCGCATTCCAGTCTCCTCAAGGATTGCCTTGGCCGCGAGCTCCTGGGGCTTCTTTCCGGTCTTCAGGCTCATGCAGAGCATGTCTATGGCAAAGCCCATCTCCTCGTATGATGCGACCTGGTATTTCTCGTCAAAGACGGACTGGCCCGTTGCAAGCTGCTCCACCCGCACCCGTATGGATATCTGGTTTCCCAGCTGGGTGGCGGAACCCCTTGCTATGAACTCCACGCCCATGCCCTGGAGGGACTTCTTGTCCTTCTCTCCAGTCTTTATGATGTTATATCCCGCGACGCTCGCCAGCGAGCCCCTCAGGAGTTCGGCCGCGACGGGCGCCAGGGATGTATCCGCGCCTATGACCTGGAAATCCTCAACCACGATGTTGCTAGCTGAGAGCAGGAGCGCAAGTGTTGCCGTTATCATCTCAGAACCCTCCTGTCTGGTATGAGAAGCCTATGGAAGGCGTTAAGCCGTTTGGGTTTTCGCCGCCCAGCAGGAACGCGTAGCGGACATCCACGACGAGCCTTACCTCATAGGTCCTGAAGAACATCATGCCCGCGCCCGGTTCAAAGATCCACCCTCGGGAGTCCTCTGAAGAATCCTCACCCCACGAATTCAGGGACGCGAACCCAGCGCCCATTCCTATGTATGGCGAGAAGTCAGACATGCCCATGGGTATGTAGTTGGCCTTGAGGCTGGCTATGTTCCACAGGAGAGCGTTTTCGCTCACATAAAGCCCTGTCCCCAGCTGGAACGAGGCCCTGGGTATCTCAAAGTTCGCGCTTATACTGCCGCCGTTCAGCGGTGCCTTGTCCGCAAGGCCGGCAAAGGGTATGAGCGAACCCATCGTGAGGCTCGTTGTCACATATGAGCTCTTCGCGCCGGTTATACCTTTTTCCGAAAGCCTTCTCTCTTCAAGGACGACCCTCGCCTTCTGGCCTGTTTTCGTTGCCTTTGCTATTGCCTCAAGGCCCTCGGGAATCTCGCTCTCGGACGCGAGGCTCAGCTTGTCCTGGTAGACAACTGAACCATCGGTTCTGAGCAGTGAGCACCAGAGCACTATGTTGCTCCCCATGCGGGTCAGGGAGCCAGTGAAGAGCATGTCCGCGCCTGCCTCCTCGGCCCGGATGAGCGCGTTGTAACGATCGGCCTCACTTATGCCCTCTACCTGGACTATGGAGTATCCCTCGGATGCGAGGACCCCTCCGGCCAGCTCTGTTGTGGCTCTGGCAGTTGCCTCATCCAGGCCAACGGCCTGGAAACTTGCCACCGCTACGCGCTGAGCCGCCAGAGGCATCGCCATCAGCAGGATGGTTAGAAATAACCTCATGTTTTCCTCCCGAAAAAGATGTTCGGGGAAATTATAATGCAAGTAGTTGAGGGAAATCCGTTTTTCGGCTTCGGCCGGGATCAAAAGTTGCCCAAACGGTTTTCGTGACGAAGAAGCCGCGCCGAGGCGCGGCTCAGGTTTTTGTCGCGATCAGCCTATTCTACATGGTAATCCTTTAGCACCGAGCCCGTGGATTCGTCAGGAGGATTGGTGGACTTCACGGGGCCAACACCCAGAGCGCAGTATGCCCAGCCCATTGTGTCCTGTTCAACCTGCCAGTAACCAAGGCTGGAAACCCAGACGCTGTCAAGGGAGGTATAGAAAGCCTTGTAGGTGTCGTTGAAGGTCCCAGCCGGAACCGTGACATCCTCCTGGCCCACTATGCTCCCGTTGAAACGCATGATCAGGGTATCGTCCGTTCCATCGGGCTCAAGGTCAGTTATCCTGATGATCCGGGTGAGCCAGCTGTCCCCGACAGCGGGGTTCTTCTTGAAATACTTCAGCTCCAGCGTGTCTATCGGGAAAGGCGCGAGCATGCCAACCACGAAGTAGTCCCCATCGTAGAAGAACCAGATGGTGTCGGTATAGGGGAACCTCAAGAGCTTGCCGAACCCCTTGTCGCTACCGGTTTCTATGACCCTGTAGGCCTCGGGGTGAGACCCGAAGGCTTCCCTGGCCACGATGCTGTCCTTATACCAGTCGGTCGTGTCCGCCATGTCCTCATATAGCCACCAGTTTCCAACGCTCAGCGGCATGGGATCCGGTGGCGGGGTCTCCTCGTCCTTGCCTCCGCACGAGAGCGCGAGGAGGATGGCCATCGTCCCTGTTATGTATAGCAGCTTTTTCATATCATAACCTCCAAAGACCCAGTAAGTATAAAGCACCGCTAATTGGCGGGTCAATAAGGTATAGCTTTAGAATTTCAGTCTAGAGGAGACTCCCATGAAAAAAGCATGGTTGGCTGTCTGTGTTTTCCTGGCCCTGGCTTGTGGAAAGAAGGAAAAGCCCCAGCCGGAGC
>CBFGJU010000084.1:0-4077 GCA_965649155.1 Caldifarciminota bacterium
GTGCCCAGGGCCACATAGAGCCATTCCCTCGTCCTCGTGTTGAACCTTTCTCTGGGCCAGAGCAGGTAAAAGAGGTGATCCTTTGGTATCCTGTGATTGGGGGATAAAAGGAGGTAAATAAAAGCCCTCATGGCCTTGTTTCTGCGCCATCCCCAAAGGGGTATCTCTTTCCCGTCAACCATGACCTTGAATTCTCCGATCAGATAGGCTCTTATTCCTCTTTGTCTAACGCTGTCTTTTTCCTGGCTGAGAAACATCTCCACCCCGGAGATGAAGTTGCCTACGAGTGGGTCCTTTTTGAACCCCGGATAAAAGGGGATCATGTCCCCAAGAAATTTCACAGCCTCCGGGAAAACCTGCGAGTTTATTCTCCATCCCAGCAGGGCGGCTGTGAGCCCGGACATGAAAGCCTCCATATTTTGATAGACCTTGCGGTAACCTCGCGCGGCTGAAAGCAGACCCATCGCGGCCTCCTGGTCTTCCGAAAGGAGCGCCACTACCTCCTGGGCCGCGGCCTGTTCCCCCCAGCTTCCTTTTCTGGACAAAGCGAGGCATCTTTTTACCAGATTGTAAGGCGGAGGTTCCTGGCCCCCGAGCCGGGATATTTCAAGGGCTTTCGCGCAAGGAAAGGCCGCGTAAGCAGATCCCAGATCCGCGAACCCACACGCAGTATCCACGAGAATTTCCATTGCCTCATCAAGTCTGCCGAGCATCCTGATCGCAAACCCCTTCATCTCCTTGATGCTGACCACGAGATGGCTGCTTATAGCGGAATCAAGAAGACGATCCAGAACATTCAGGCCCCTGTCTGGCCTGCCACGAATTATTTCCACAGTAGCCAGAAGGTAAGATGCGCTGATGTTGTTTTTCTCTGTTCTCAGAAATTCCTTGAGCTCATTGTAAAGATGCTCATGATCAGACCTGAAAAACATGCTATAGAGTAGATTCAGCCTTGCTTCGGAGACGGACTTTTTATCTCCGGTTCTCTCGGCCACCTCCAGGGCCCGGAGGTAATAGTTCTCAGCGGCCCCCAGTTCACCCATTATCCTGTAGGCCATCCCGATCCAGCGAAACAGAAGGGGCGCCACATCAGGCCTATCGGAAACAGCCCGTAGGAGATGTCTCCCTATCCTGAGAGCCCTGGAGGCCTCAGATTTGTAGACGGCCAACCACACCTCTGTGAGTGAGGAAGCGAGGGGATCCTCATCCCTCAGTTTCTCCATATAGGCCTGGTATTCTTCCTTCTGACCGGTACTGAAAAGCGTCGTGGCCCTGGTTATTCTGTCCCTGGTTCTCATGACAATATTTTACACTTCCTATACTCATAAGTTCAACTATCACAGCCACTTAGCTTATTGCGCGTTGGATTTGTGTTGGATCATTCCTTAGAAATATAGCCCGGAACGAAACCAGAAAGGAGATGTTGAGATGATATTACAAATTGCGCTTATGGTGGCCGTCTCAGGCAACTGGCCCATGTATGGCGGGGATTCGGCTCACACCTCTCTCCAGCTCATGAGTGGCGCGATGAACACGGAACCCAATATAAAGTGGAGCTTCACGGGAGGCGGTTTCTTCTGGCTCACATACTCGGGAATAGCCGATTGTGACGGTGATGGACAGGCAGAGGTTTTGGCAAGCTGTAATGATGGGAACCTCTATTGCCTACCAGGGGCAACCGGCTCGCCGCCGAAGTGGAGCTTTGCGGCCGGCGGCAGTAACGGAGACTGTTCCCCCGCGATTTCGGATGTGGATGGCGACGGTTCTGTGGAAGTGATTGCCACCGGCAATAGTCGTGTCTATCGTATAGATGGCACAACAGGATTGCAGGAACAGATGTTCTCCACCGCTGGCAATACGGATTACTCTTCTCCCCTGGTGGCCGACCTGGATGCGGATGGGCAGAAGGAGGTGGTTGTAGGGGCTGGCTCAAATGTCTATTGCATAAACGGTCCAACCTGGACACAGGAGTGGCTCTACACTGCGGGAAGTGCCGTGAATTCATCCCCCGCGCTCGCGGATGTTGATGGAAACGGGACACTTGAGGTGGTGGTTGGCTCTGCTGACAACAGGATCTATTGCCTGAACAACAATGGCACCCGGAGGTGGATGCTCCCCACGAACGGCATGGTGTTTTCTTCTCCGGCCGCGGCCGATCTGCTCACGGGAGATGGTGGGAAAGAAGAGGTGGTCATAGCCAGCTATTCCGATACCCTCTATTGCCTGACCGACACGGTTATATCCGGCAACGACACATGCAAGCTAAGATGGAAGGTTTTCATAGATAACATAGCCGATGGAAGTCCGGCCATAGCCGATGTGGACGGCGACGGACAGAAGGAGGTTCTGGTCGGGAACGGGACTGATGATGTCTATTGCTTTGATGGCGCAACCGGGACCCAGGAGTGGGCGCGCATGAACCTGCCCATAGGCAACGCAGCCAGGACCCTGTTCATTGCTGATGTTGATGGGAATGGAGATTGGGAGGCTGTTATTGGGTCAGATGGCGGGCAGGTCATCTGTTTTAACGCGGAATCCGGAACAACCCTCTGGCAGAAAAACATGGGTATTGCTGTCCGGGCACCTTTTCCTGGCGATATAGACGGGGATGGCCGCATTGAGATAGTGGTTGGCACCACCACTGGCAACATAGTTTACGCGCTGGATGATAACAACCCCATGTATGATGGTTCCGAGGAAGATGAACGCCCGTGGAGCGATCCTGAGTTCAGGGCAACGGGTAGCGGCATTTACCTCTTCCTGCCCGCGGAGGCCCAGCTTTTCCTCTCGCTCTACGACGCGGGGGGCCGTCTCGTCCAGAACCTTTACTCCGGTGTCCTTGGGCCTGGTGGCCACACATTCATTCCTGCTATAAACGCCAGGGGCGTTTATCTAGCTGTTCTGAGATATGATGGGACCCTCAAAACCATCAGGATAACCCGGTAAGGCACAGCCTAAAGACCCACGGCCACTCAGACGCACCCTCCGGAGGCCTGGGCTTTTACGCATCCCAGGAACTTGTAGCATCTGCGAATTCGTGGAGGCTCTGGCTGAGAAACCCCGAATCAAGAGGGGACTTTGAGAAAACCCCTGATGGGAACAACTTGAGCCATGCCAGGGTCTATCTTTAAGCTATGCAAATGAACCTTCTCTTGCTTCTCCTGTCGCTCCCGTTTTACTCCGGAGAGACCCTTACCTTCAGGGTCAAATACGGCTTCGTTTCCGCGGGCGAGATGACCCTCGTTGTCCTCGGAACCGAGGATAAGAACGGCGTTTCGTGCTGGCACTTCAGGCTCAAGGCAGACGGAGGAATCCCCTTCTACGATGTGAAGGACGAGATACACTCCTGGGTCTCGGTCTCGGATTTCGCGACGGTTTATTACCAGAAGGACATCAACGAGGGAAGCTACCACAAGAAGGCCTGGATCTCGTATGATCCCGCGAGCTACAAGGCTGTCTATCCGGAGGGCGACACCATGGACATTCCAAAGGGCGCGCTTGATCCCCTGGCGATATTCTACTATGCCAGGAAACTGCCACTTGAGGAGGGAAAGGTGTTTTGGGCCCCTTACCATGTTGACAGGCGTTCCGAGATGATGAAGGTTGAGGTAAAGAAAAAGGAGAAGGTCAAGGTCCCCTACGGGGAATTTGACTGCTACCTCGTTGAACCAAAGGTCTCCACTGGCAAGAACATCTTCGGCGCGAAAGGCGGCCTGAAAATATGGTTCACCGCGGACGATCAGAAAATTCCAATAAAGGTTGACACCCAGGTATTCTTCGGGTCAATGACAGCGGAGCTCAAGGACAAGAAGTAGGGACAATCCACAAATTGCCTCCACGGACTCATTTCCCCCAGACCTTCTTCCTGAGCCTCTCGTAATACTGCCTGTATTCGTCAATTTGCTTGTCATAGGGGAATTCGGGCAGAAGCTCGCCTTTGGCAAGTTCCCTGGCCCTGGCAAGGTATTCCTCCCTCTCGGTGGGGTCGCGGGTCGCGTCCGCGAGCCTGAGGAGGTTCTCTATCTCTCCAAGGTCAGTCCAGACATCCTCAAGCTGGTAGAAGTCTCGCTTTTTTGT
>CBFGJU010000085.1:0-1610 GCA_965649155.1 Caldifarciminota bacterium
TGGTATCCGGAGGCCATGTTTTCCTCCAGACCGGTAAGGCCAGCGGCCGCTGACACGCCAGGGCCGTAAAGAGGAACCCAACCGGTCACATCCACGGTTATGTCAACGGTGTATGAGACGGAACCAAAGAGGGTTATCCTTATGCTGTCTCCCGGACCCAGCCGGTATTCCCTCGGATCAACGCGACCCTCAGGATATGGCCTTACCAGGGCATCCCACCTTGAGGGCCCCTTGGCACCTATCAGCAGGGTCATCAACAGGTATGTCATTTATCCTCTCGCTCCGAAGAGTTTATTTCTTCCAGAAGGGCACGCGCTATCTCGTGTGCCTTGACCTTTTTCACGACACGGCCTTTCCTAAATATTAAGCCAAAACCCCGTCCCGCCGCAACCCCGAAGTCCGCCTCCCTGGCCTCTCCGGGGCCGTTGACCTCACAACCCATGACGGCTACACGAACCGGCTCCTTGATACCCGCGAGGGCCTCGGTTATCTCCTGGACGATGGGGACGATGTCAACCCTTGTCCTGCCGCAGGTGGGGCAGGATATTATCATGGGGCCGCGGGCCCTTATCTCAAGGGATCTCAGGATCTCCCAGGCAACCTTTACCTCCTCAACCGGGTCGCCGGTAAGGGAAACCCTTATGGTGTCTCCTATTCCCTCGTCAAGGAGTATCCCGAGGGCAACCGCGCTCCTTATGGCCCCGGGCCACGGCGGGCCAGCCTCAGTGAGGCCTATGTGCAGGGGCTGGCGGGTCTTTTTGGCCAGAAGCCTGTATGCCTTCACGGTATCCGGAACCCTGCTGGACTTCACCGAAAGAAGGAAATCCCCGAAATCCCTCTCCAGAAAGAAATCTGCCCATCTCAGGGCGCTCTCGGCGAGTGCCTCCGGGGTCACGCCCCCGTGCTTGTCTATCAGGTCCTTCTCAAGACTGCCGGAATTGACCCCGATCCGCGCGGGAACCCGGTTGGACTTCAGGGCACGAATGACCTCCTCAACCTTTCTCTGGCCCCCTATGTTGCCGGGGTTTATCCTTATCTTGTCAGCGCCGGCCTCAGCGCACCTGATGGCTATCCTGTGATCAAAGTGTACATCCGCGATCAGGGGAATCTCGGTCTCCTGCCTGATCTCCCTGAAATGCTTCACCGAGGAGACGGATTGAACAGCAACCCGGACCATCTCAGCGCCAGCCTGGTGTAGCGCGTTTATCTGGGCAAGGGTGGCCCGGACATCCTCGGTTCTCGTGGATGTCATGGACTGGACCCTGACGGGATTTCTCGCGCCGATGCCTATCCCGCGGACAGTCACCTCTTTCGTTCTCAAGTTATAAATTATAATTCCGGGATACGGGCGCTTTCACTGATTATCCTAGAAGTACAGATTGCAACGATCCCTCCTCCTACATTAAAATATGTGCCTGCCTGAATGGCCAGCGTAAAAGTAAAGGATAACAAGGGGAATGTTGTCGGAGAAATCGGGAAGGGAGAAAACCTCCTGGGATTCAAAGCCCAGGGCCTTCTCTACATGGCCGACAGCGTGGCCTTTGACCTCTCCACGCCTGTTCCGGAGGGGATAGGAGAGGTATATCTTCTCGGCTTTGAAGATCCGGCCG
>CBFGJU010000085.1:1620-4041 GCA_965649155.1 Caldifarciminota bacterium
GGAAGCATACTGGCACACATCGTCCCACATACTTGCCCAGGCTGTCAAGGAGCTGTTTCCAAAAGTGAAGCTGGCAATAGGCCCGCCCATAGAGACGGGGTTTTACTATGACTTTGACATAGGAGAGGCCACATTCTCGCCGGATGACCTTGAGGCAATAGAGAAACGCGTGCGGGAGATAATCGCGCGCGACCTGCCGGTTGAACGCCTTGAGATGAGCAGAAATGAGGCCATCAAGTTTTTTTCTGATTTGGGCGAGGATTACAAGGTAGAGCTCCTGAAGGACATTCCAGACGAGAGGGTCACCCTCTACAGGCAGGGGGAATTCGTTGACCTGTGCAGGGGGCCGCATCTGGCGTCAACAGGAGCAGTCGGCCACATAAAGGTTCTCTCGGCCTCAGGGGCATACTGGCGCGGGGACGAGCGTGGGCCTCGGCTCCAGCGGATATATGGGGTTTCGTTCCCCACCGAGGAGGAGCTCTCTGATTTTCTCAGAAGGCTTGAGGAGGCAAAGCGCAGGGATCACCGCAAGCTCGGTGTTGAGCTTGATCTGTTTTCGTTCCACGAGGAAGCGGGGCCAGGCGTTGTGATATGGCATCCAAAGGGCGCTCTGGTGAGGGACATAATTGAGGACTACTGGCGCGAGGTTCACAGGCAAGAGGGATACGAGTTCATCAGGAGCCCGCACCTCTTCCGCTCAAAGCTCTGGGAGATATCCGGCCACCTTGGTTTCTACCGCGAAAACATGTATGTGTTCAACCAGGACGACGAGGACTATGTCATAAAGCCAATGAACTGCCCCGCGCACATCCTGGTCTACAAGTCCAGAAAGAGAAGCTACCGAGACCTGCCAATGAGGCTCGCGGAGCTGGGCACGGTCTACCGGTATGAGAGATCAGGGGTTCTCCACGGGCTCTTCAGGGTAAGGGGTTTCACACAGGACGACGCTCACATATTCTGCTCCCAGGACCAGTTTGTTGATGAGGTCAGGGGAGTGATAAAGCTGACGAAGAGGATACTCCGGAGGTTCGGATTTACGGACTACAAGGTTGATCTATCCGTAAGGGATCCGAGAAAACCCGAGAAATACATGGGGGATGAGGAAGGCTGGGTTCTCGCGGAGAAGGGCCTGGCGAAGGCGCTGACAGCTGAGGGCCTGTCATATCAGGTTCAGGAGGGCGAATCAGCGTTTTACGGCCCGAAGATTGACATCCAACTGCACGACGCGCTGGGGAGGCGCCACCAGTGCACGACCATTCAGGTTGACTTCAATATTCCAACCAGGTTTGATGTAACTTACATTGGCCAGGATGGGCTTGAGCACAGAGTCGTGATGATTCACAGGGCAATCCTCGGATCAATAGAGCGTTTCTTTGGCGTCCTCCTGGAACACTATGGCGGCGCGTTCCCGCTCTGGCTCGCTCCGGTTCAGATCGTGGTTTTGCCCGTTGTCTCTGAGGTCAACCCTTATGCGGCGAAGATAAGGGAAACCCTGAGAGCAAGGGGTTTAAGGGCAGAGTTTGATCTGAGGCCAGAGCGAATCTCCTACAAGATAAGGGAGGCCGAGACACAAAAGGTGCCCTACATGGCAGTTGTAGGAAAGAGGGAAGCGGAATCCGGGAAGGTCTCGGTCAGAAAACGGGGGCAGGGGGACATGGGAGCGATGGGCGTGGAGGAGTTCATGGAGATGGTTTCGGGTGAGATCAAAGGTGAGGAGAATGCTTCCTGAGGGGAAGGGGTTTGTTCCGCGCGAATATTTGACCTGGATAATCAACCGTGTTGTGATTTTACGATGAGCATCCTGGCCCTCCTCGCGCTCTCCGGGCAAGGCCCGGAGGGGGCCTACACTCCCAGGCCATACCAGCCTTTTGAAACCCTCCAGGCCGAATCCCTCAATGTGAAGCTCCTGGGCTATGTTGAGGATACGACAATATTCATACTTGACCTCGCGGCCTCAGAGGATGGGAATTACATTTACGGTGTTTCAGAAGGTAGTTTTGTCATCTACGATATTAGCAATCCCCGAAACCCTCAGGAAATCAAGAGAATTGGCGCTGGCCTCTGTTATGCCATAGAGATAACGGGTAATATTCTCCTCTACTCTCATTGGAACCATCTGGTGATTTGTTCATTGGGAGACCCTCTCCGGCCGGAAACTATGGCAGTTGAGACACTTTCTGGAAGGATAACGGATATTACATTAAAAGAGCCTGTGGCTTTCCTTTCATCCGGCCAAACATTTGTCATTAGCTTAATAAATCCATATGATCCGATCATTCTGGACAGCTTCCCGCGCGGCTCCCAAATGAATTGCTATTTGGATTCCTTGCTATTCTTGCTTAAAACCGGCTACGGCGACCCCTCCGAGACCACCTGGGTCTATATCCTTGATGTCTCTGACCCAACGGACATCAGGGAGAT